>URQL01000234.1 GCA_900550005.1 uncultured Erysipelotrichaceae bacterium | reverse complement strand
TAGTTTAGTTTTAATTACATGTCGTCATTTTCCTTGCGAGTTATTTTATAAAAAACAAGGATATAAAATTAAAGAACAAGACATTGTGATGTATCTTGATATATAAATTATTTTCATAAAATGAGAAAAATTTGGAATATTACTTTCCTATTATATAATAAAATTAGAGAAGGAAAGAAGGGGTAATAATGGATCATTTTTTACAAGATATTTATGTTTCAATTTATAAAGATTGGATTTTAAATCATAATATTAAAGGATGCAAAGTGGAACATCTTTATAAAAACCATGATTCAATAAGATTTATTTCTCCTTATGGTAAAGCTGAAATTAATTTTTATGCACAAAATATTGTGGAATTAAGTGTATATGAACATGATGATGATGAACCTAAATTTTATTTACATTTTCAAATGAATAATATGGTTCATGCCATTACATTATTTAATGAAATGATCAAATGTTTACTTCAATTAGAATATGAAGTAAAAACAAAAATTTTATTATGTTGTACAGGAGGATTAACATCGTCTCATTTTGCATCTAAAATACAAGATGTTTGTAATCTGCTTTCTTTAGATTTTGAAATCGAAGCAACAAGTTATAACAAATTATTCACCATTGGTCAAGATTATGATGTGATCTTATTAGCACCACAAATATCTTATAATTATACGAAAGTAAAATTAATTTTAAAAGATAAATTGATTTTACGTATACCTCCTGTTATTTTCGCTAAATATGATGTTAAAGGGTTATTAACAATTGTTGAAGAAGAACTAAGCTGCTATGAAAAAGAAGTAAAAGAAGTTAAAACACTCTATAGTGATTATTTACAACATATTGACTCACGTATTCTTTGCATTTCGGCTAATCGTTATCGTCAAAATATTCATATTGCTTATCGAATGTACGATCATGGTAGAATCATAGTGAATAAGGAAAATATTAAGGAACGTATTACGATTGAAGATATTTGTGACGTTATTGATACGATGTTATTACAACATCCTGAAATTGAAACCATTGGTTTAACTGTACCAGGAATAATTAATCATGGTAAAGTAGATAATGAAGTTTTTGTAGGTATTGGTGCTTTTGATTTTAGAGATTATTTTAAACATCGTTATAAACAACAGTTTGTTATTACAAATGATGTCAATACAGCTGTAATTGGTTATGACCAAGTAGATCCTCAATATGATAGTTTAGCTTTCTTGTTTCAACCGATTCGTTCTTATGCTGGAGCAGGAATCCTTATTAATCATCAATTAGTTGTTGGAAAAAACAATGTCGCAGGAGAAATGCAATATTTGCCAGGATTAGGAGATAAAGAACTTTATACAACACCAGAAAAAATATTAGAAGTCGTAAAAAAAGAAATGCTTTCTATTATTAGTGTGATAGGACCAGACACGATTGTTTTATATTGTCCAATGATCCCTCATATTCAAGAATTAAAAGATCAATTAAGTAAAGAAATACCCGAAATGTATATTCCAAATATTATTGAAATTGATGATTTGACAGAATTTATCTTTTTAGGATTAAGTTATTTATGTTATAAGGAAGTGAGTGCCAATGAGAAGAAAAGATAGAGAAATTAGTGATCCAATAAAAATAGAAGAAGTCATTAAACAAGCCCACTGTATTCGTTTAGGATTTAATGATCAAGGAGAAGTCTATATCGTTCCTTTAACTTATGGTTATATCAAACAAGATGATCATTATATATTCTATTTTCATAGTGCTAAAGCAGGAAGAAAAGTAGATTTAGTTAAACAAAATCCTTATGTGGGTTTTGAAATTGATGAAGGCTATCAATTACATGACGCTTCTATAGCTTGTGATTACTCTTGTGCCTTTATTAGTATTATCGGTAATGGGTATATCAAAATTGTAGAAGATGAAGAAAAATTAGAAGGATTAAAACAAATTATGAAAAAACAAACCGGCAAAGAAGATTGGAATTTTGATCCTAAAAGAGTAGAAACAATTCATGTTTTTAAATTAGAAGTGACAAAACTTTCATGTAAGGAACATTTATAATGATTTATAAAACAACATACAAGTCACCTGTAGGAAGATATTACCTTTATGCAAGTGAGCAAGGATTAGAAGGTATTTACTTAGAAAACCAAAAATATTTTTATAAAACTAAGGAACAAATTCTTATTAAAGATGACTTACCTGTTTTTGATTTTATTAAACATTGGTTAGATGATTATTTTGCTGGTAAAAATCCAATAATTGATTTATCTATTTTATCTATGCATGGAACTTCTTTTCAAAATGAAATTTGGTCTATTTTAGCTACAATTCCTTATGGTAAAACCATGACTTATGGTGATATTGCTAAGCTATTAGCAAAACAAAGAGGAATAGAAAGGATGTCTGCTCAAGCAGTTGGAGGAGCAGTTGGTCATAATCCGTTTTCTATCTATATTCCTTGTCATCGTATTTTAGGAAGTGATGGTTCTTTAACAGGCTATGCCGGAGGCATAGAGGTTAAACGGGTTTTACTTGAATTAGAAGGTATATTTCCTAGGCAATAACACTTATACTTTAGATAAGTGTTATTTTTTATATCTTTATAAAATAAGTTGACTTTATAGCGCTTTCAATATACAATTTAATTAGAAATTAAATATATTATTTATGTTATCAAATCTTTGTAAATACCTATGCTATTCCTACTACAAATACTAAGGTTGTTGAACCGAAGAGTTCAATGTTTTTTATAGGCAAATAATATTTAAGGAGGCTTGATACCCATGGTAATAATAACTCAATTACAAACATAATCGTAAAAGGAGAGAGCGTTATGTTTAAACAAAATAAAGG
>URQL01000233.1 GCA_900550005.1 uncultured Erysipelotrichaceae bacterium | reverse complement strand
GGCAAATAATTTATAATTAAAAGGGTTAAAAAGTCTAACCAGTTATTAAAAACATAAAAATGGAAAGGATTTATCGTATGAAATATAATAGAGTACTTTTAAAATTAAGTGGTGAAGCCTTAGCAGGTGAACAAAAATTTGGTATTGATGCTAAAACGGTAACAAAAATTGCAAAACAAATTATTGATGCAAAAAATAAAGGTGTTGAAATTGCTATTGTTGTTGGTGGTGGAAACATTTGGCGTGGTAAAATTGGTAGTGAAATGGGTATGGAAAGAGCTACTGCAGATTACATGGGAATGTTAGCTACTGTAATGAATGGATTGGCTATCCAAAATGCATTAGAATCTTTAGGAGAAGAAACACGTTTATTATCAGCAATCGAAATGCAAGAAATTGCTGAACCTTATATTCGTCGTCGTGCAGTAAGACACTTAGAAAAAGGACGTATCGTTATTTTTGGTGCCGGACTTGGTAGTCCATTCTTTACAACTGATACAACTGCTGCATTAAGAGCTGCAGAAGTAGATGCTGAAGTTATTTTAATGGCTAAAAATGGTGTTGATGGTGTTTATTCAGCTGATCCTAAAGTTGATCCAAATGCAACACGTTTTGATCATATTACATATTTAGATGTTTTAAACAAAAACTTACAAATTATGGACCAAACTGCTATTACACTATGTATGGATAACAAAATTGATTTATGTGTATTTAACATGCAACAAGAAGGTAATATTGCTAAAGCTGTAACTGGTGAAGTAGACGGTACAATTATTTCAGGAGGAAGATAGAATGATTGAATTAATTATTGAAGAATTAATTGAAAAAATGAATAAAGCTATCGAAAGCTATGAACGTGATTTAGCTACAGTAAGAACTGGACGTGCTAATCCATCTATGCTTGATCGTATTTTAGTTGATTATTATGGATCACCAACTCCAATTAATCAAATGGCTTCTATTTCAGTTCAAGAAGGACGTCAATTAGTTATTAAAGCTTATGATAGTTCTTCATTAAAAGATATTGAACATGCTATTTTAGAATCAAACATTGGATTAAATCCACAAAATGATGGAACATTGATTCGTTTAAATGTTCCTGCTTTAACAGAAGAAAGACGTAAAGAATATGCAAAACAAGTTTGGAAATATGCAGAACAATGTAAAGTAGCTATTCGTAATATTCGTCGTGATGCTAATGATCAAGTTAAAAAATTAGATGATTGTTCAGAAGATGATAAAAAACGTGCTCAAGAAAAAATTCAAAAAGAAACAGATAGTTTTACTAAAAAAGTTGATGAAGTAGGTAAAGCTAAAGAAAAAGATATTTTAACAGTTTAAAATCGTTAGATAGGCATTATGCCTATCTTTTTTCTTTTAATAAAAAAATCTTTTAGGTTTTCCTAAAAGATTTCCTTTTATTAATCTAAAATTTGATCTACTTCTAAGATCATGGTTGCAAGAAGTTTGATTCCCTCAATATAACAAGGAATAGGAATAAATTCATCAGGTTGATGTGCGCCACCATGACCAGGTTCTAATCCTTCTGGTTTAATATTATCTGGATTAAAGACGATTCCTGTTGCTACAGCATTTGGAATTTTTCCAGCATAAGTTCCACCTTTTCCGATGATGATTGGGTTGTCTTTACCTGAATAATTTTGGTAGACTTTTTGAATGGTTTGAACAATTTTTCCATTAGGATCAAGATGATATGGATAACTTTTTTCTAAAGTGGATACGCTAAATTGATATTTAGCTGAGGTATCTTCAATACATTTTAAGATACGATCCATTGAATCTGTAACACAGAAACGACAGTCATTTAATAAAGTGATATAACCTTCATTGAATCGTAATACGGTACCAGATGAAACAGTTTGTCCTGAAACTTCATCCGTTTTAGCAAAACCTAAGAATGTTCCATAACGGAATTGATAAAACTTAAGATTTCTAAATCTTCATCTTTGATTCCTTTTACTTTAATTAATGCATCTGTAAGTACACGAATTGCATTGATTCCTCTTTCTGGTCCAGCTGCATGACTTGATAAACCATGAGCAGTAATTTGAATTCCTTGACTTGTTTCTTCAATGTCAAAATCTTCTGGTAGACTTCGATAATCAATGGCACTGTTTTTATTAATAACGACAGTGGCTTTATTTGGAATGATATTAAATACAGTACCGCTATTTAAATCGATAAAATCACTTGAAAGTTTACGATTTGATTTTAATTCATAACGTACACGTCCAAATTCACCACACATACCTGGGAAACCAGCATCAGGGACAAAAGAGAATTTTGGATAAGGGTAGTTCTTTTTAGTAAAATAGGCAAAGTCGGACATCCCTGTTTCTTCGTTTGTTCCTAACAATAATTCAATGTTATGTTTTAATGGTATATTTAATTCTCTAAAAGCAATTTGTAAAAAGAATCCAGCAATTGCTGCACTTTTATTATCACCAACACCACGACCAAATAAGAATTGATCTTTAATTACAGGTTGGTAAGGATCACTGTGCCACCCTTCACCAGCAGGTACGACATCTAAGTGAGCGACAATACCAATATTTTCTTTCGCACTAGCATCATAGGTAATACTTCCTACATAGTTATCGTAGTTATGTGTTTTAAATCCTTCTTTATTACCTTTATCAAGCATTGCATTTAAGACATTGATACAACCTTGACCAAAAGGCTTTACATCAGATGTTTCATCACTAACACTCTCAATAGAAGCAATGTCCATTAAGTTTTTAATGATTTGATCTTGTTTTTTATCGATCCATTGATAAACTTTATTGATTGTTTGTTGATCCATTTATTTTTCCTCCTTAATTTGTAGATATCTTTATTTTATCACAAAATTTTACATTTTAAAGAAAAATGCATAG
>URQL01000232.1 GCA_900550005.1 uncultured Erysipelotrichaceae bacterium | reverse complement strand
TCATAAAGATCCTCACCATGAGTTGCTGTCTTTACTTTATTAATGATTTGTGTAATGGTCTTATTCTCATCACAAATAAATGTTGTGCGCACAACACCCATATAAGTTTTACCATAAAGCTTTTTTTCTTGCCATACACCAAAGGCTTCACATAGGGTATGATCTTCATCACAAAGAAAATTCATTTTTAATTGATATTTTTCTTTAAAACGGGTTTTTGACTTTTCATTTTGTGGAGAAATCCCAATGATTTGATAACCTAATTGAATCAACTTATCATAATAATCATTAATTGAACATGCTTCTTTTGTGCATCCTGCTGTCATATCTTTAGGATAAAAGAATAAAATACATTTTTGTTTAATAAGATCATAAAGCATCTTTGTTTCTCCTTGATCTGTTTTAACTTCTACATCGGGTATCGTTTTACCAATTTCTAACATTTTTTATCACTCCTTTTTCTAATTATAACCAATTAATCCTAAAACAAAAAGACTAAGCATAAAATAAAGTAGGTGAAATCATGAAAAAATATGCGCAACTTTTTATTATTGTATTGAGTTTAATGGTTGGACTAGGGGCACTTTTTCTAGTTAATCAAAAAAAAATACTTACTGTTCATCAATTGGATTGGTGTTTACATGAACCATTTGATCCTCAAGATTATATTAATGATGCTTTTGATCAAAATGAAGTACATATAGAAGGACAAGTTGATCAAAATCAAATTGGTGAGTATTCATTGACTTATGAGTATCATCATAAAAAAGAAGCTTTAAAGGTATTGGTTAAAGATTTGATTAAACCGATTTTTGATGTAGTATCAAAAGAAATCATCGAAGGAGAAAGATTAGAGGCCAGTGATTTTTGTGAAAATATTCAAGATGATTCTAAAACGGAAGCTTTTTTTAAAAAAGAGCCCAATTGGACTTTAATTGGGGAACAAACCGTTCTAGTTTATGTACGTGACGAATTGGGAAATGAAGATTGCAAAGAAACCTTATTAAAAATTGAACAAAAAGATACTCAACCTCCACTTCTTCATGGTCTTGATCCAATTGAAATTTTGCAAGGACAAAACATTGATCTTTATGCATCGGTTACTATTGAAGATGATTTAGATCCTAATCCAACTTTTACAATAGATTATTCATCATTAAATACATCGATTCCAGGAAAATATGAAGTTTATTACCATGTTCAAGATAAACAAGGAAATAGTGCGATTTATACAAGAGAAATTGATGTTAAAGCTATTCCACAATCCGATGATCGTGTTATTTATTTAACGATTGATGATGGACCAAGTAAAAATACTCCTGCTGTTTTGGATATTTTAAATCGCTATGGTGTTAAAGCCACTTTCTTTGTGACAGGTGCGAATCCGGAATATTATTCTTGTATAAACCAAGCTTATAAGCAAGGACATGTTATTGGGATGCATACTTTTTGTCATGATTATGGTCGTATTTATTCTTCAGATGAGGCTTACTTAGCGGATTTAAAACAAATCACGGATCTAGTTGAACAACAAACAGGAAATCGTCCACGTTATTTTCGTTTTCCTGGTGGAAGTTCCAATACAATTTCAAAAAAATATAATCAAGGAATTATGCAAAGATTAGTGGATACAACAACGCGTGAGGGAATGATTTATTACGATTGGAATGCAAGTATTGGGGATGGAATTGCTGGTATGAAGGCGAATGATTTGATTCAAATGGCAAAAGAAAGCGGGCAAGGCATTAAAAAAATCGTGATGTTGATGCATGATGGTTCAGGAAGTGATGAATCTGTAAAAGCATTACCAACAATTATTGAATATTATCAAAATTTAGGGTATACTTTTAAGACAATAGATGATAGTAGCCCAACAGCACATCATCGTGTTGCTAATTAAATGGGGAGGGAAGATAAATGAATAAAAAATATTTATTTTTTGATATAGATGGAACACTTACGAATGATAATCCAGGAGGAATCGTTTTAGATTCAACCAAGCAAACCATTAAAAAATTACAAGAAAATGGCCATTTTGTTGCTATTGCATCTGGAAGAGCACATTGGATGGCTATGGATGCTTGTGAAATGACGGGTATTTATAATTTGGTTCATGATGGTGGAAATGGGTTAACGTTAAATGGAAAATTGCAATATATCAAACCGTTAGATCGTACACTTAGTTTAGCTTTGATCGATGCGCTTTTAGAAAAGAGTATTTCTTTTGAAATAGTCAAAGATGATACACCTATTCATTATACTCACGAACCAAAGTCGGATTCTATTTGGCAAATAGAAGTTGTTGAAAATTTAAATTATCATGAATTGAAAGAGATTTATAAAATATTTATTAATTTAGATTATGAACAAATACAAGCCTATCCTGAAATTATGAGTTTGTGTGATCGATTAGGTTATATGTTCTATCCTAATACAGGAGTGATTGTTGAACCAACAGATAAATATCAAGGAATTGTTGAAATGGTTAAATTAGTTGGTGGCGATTTAAATGAAATCGTTGTATTTGGTGATGGTACAAATGATATTTCCATGTTTGAACATGCTCCAATGTCTGTTGCCATGGCTAATGGTGTGGATAGGTTAAAAGAAATTGCTACATTTATTACAAAATCAAATAAAGAAAATGGAATCGAATATGCCTGTAAACATTTTGGTTGGATCGATTAGAAAGAGGAAAAAATGAAAAAACAGCTATTGGTAATGGTTATGTTAGGTACTTTATTAACAGGGTGTAATCAAAAAAGAGAGACAGTAACGACATGTAAAGGAAATTTACAAGGCGTGGATGAAACTTTTGTCTTTACTGCAAGTCAAGATCATATACAAAACCAACAAGAATATTTTACTTTTAAAGTTGAAGATTTAGGTTATTCACTTGATGATTATAAACAAGATC
>URQL01000231.1 GCA_900550005.1 uncultured Erysipelotrichaceae bacterium | reverse complement strand
AATTGGTTTTGTTTGATGAAGTTTCCTTCTAAATCGTAGGTATCGGTTGCTTTTCCTAGTGTAATTGTTGCAATGTATTCCTTATCTTCACTGGTAATAAATTGTAAAGCTTTTGTAGCCTTATTAATACATAAAACAAGTACGCCACTAGCAAGTGGATCTAAAGTCCCACAATGTCCAACTTTTTTGGTATGACATATTTTTCTTACTTTATTTACTACATCATGACTTGTACAATTTAATGGTTTATTAATTAATATAATTCCATCCATAATTTAAATCCCTTCTATTAATATCTTCATTTATTTTACCAAATTCTTAAAGTATTGAAAAGAAAAAAGATTTATCTTGTCTATTTTAAGAATTGTTGTAAAATAGTAGATAAAAAGGGGGATAAATCAATGAATTTTGATAAAGAATATGTCTTACATGTTTTAACAACCATTCTTGGAATCGATAGTCCAAGTGGTTATACAGACAAAGTCATCGATCAAATCGAAGAATTTGCTAAAGAATTGGATTTACCATTTGAAAAAACAGAAAAAGGAAATGGTATTATTTTTGTTGCTGGTAAAGATGCAAGTCGTACTGTTGGTGTTTCTGCTCACGTAGATACACTTGGTGCCATGGTTAGAAGCATCAAAAGTGATGGTCGTTTAGCTTTCACTCGTGTTGGTGGACCGATTTTACCGACATTAGATAGTGAATTATGTCGTATCTATACAAGAGATAACAAAGTTTATACAGGTACTTTCCTTTCAACAAGCCCTGCTGCTCATGTTTTTAATGATGCTAGTACATTAGAAAGAAAAGAAGAAACAATGGAAGTTGTTTTAGATGAAATCGTAAAATCTAAAGAAGATACATTGAAATTAGGAATTGAAAACGGGGATTATATCTGTATCGACCCTAAAACAGTGATCACTGAAAGTGGATTTATTAAATCTCGTTTTCTAGATGATAAATTAAGTGTTTCTATCATCTTTGGTGTTTTAAAATACATGAAAGATAATCATATTCAACCTAATTACAATGTTAAAGTATTAATTTCTACTTTTGAAGAAGTAGGTCATGGTATGGCTTATTTACCAGAAGATGTAAATGAATTACTTGCAGTTGATATGGGATGTATTGGTAAAGATTTATCATGCACAGAATACGATGTATCTATTTGCGCTAAAGATTCATCAGGACCTTATGATTATAAAATGACTAGTCGTTTAGTTGAATTAGCTAAAAAACATCAATTAAATTATGCTGTTGATATTTATCCATTCTATGGTTCAGATGCATCTGCTGCTTTAAAAGCTGGTAATAATATTAAAGCAGCATTAATTGGTTCAGGTGTTTTTGCTAGTCATGGTTATGAACGTTCTCATTATCAAGGTGTAGAAAATTCTATGAAATTATTAGCTGCTTATCTTACAGAATAAGACTTTTTCAAGTCTTATTTTTTTTTGTGCAAAATTGTTTATTTTTCGATACATTAAAAATTTATATTGTAATCTTAAGAATTTACCTGTATAATGTCAAAGGTTTGTATATAAAAAGGGAGGTTTATATTAAGTGAAAAAATTATCACTCGCTAAAAAAATGTTAATTGCCTTAGTCTTAGGTTTAATCGCAGGTTGGGGCTGCATGATGTTAAGAGAAAATTTAATTGCTGGGGGAAACCAAGCAACTTGGACAACGATCAATCGTATTTTATTCCAAGATATTAGTGCTGAGGGTGCTACAACAGCTGTTGGTATTTTCTATATTATTGGTCAATTATTTATTAACTCTTTACAATTAATTATTGTACCAATGGTATTTACTTCAATTACCTTAGCTATTTGTAATATGAAAGACACAAATCGTTTAGGTCGTATTTCAACAAAAACAATTTCAACATTCTTACTTACTACCGTATGTGCTTTAATGTTTGCTGGAGTTGTAGGTGCCATTATTTATAAAACAGGAGCTTTCAATCCAATTCAGGTAGATGGTATTACAATTAAAACAGGAAGCACAGGTTCAAATCCATTAAATATTTTATTATCTGTTGTTCCTAACAATGTTGTTTCTGCTTTTTCTAGTAACGGTGGTGTTCTAGCTATTGTGTTTATCGCCGTATGTATGGGTCTTGCAATTAATACATTAGGAGATCAAGTTACTGTTCTTACAAAATTATTACAAGAAATCAATCAAATCATTACAGTTTGTTTAACTGCTGTCATTAATAAATTTGGTCCAATTGCGATCTTCGTATTATTAACACGTACATTCGCTATTTATGGTATTGATTATTTAAAACCTGCTTTAGCTTATGTTGTAACTTGTGTTCTTGCTTTATTTGCTTATTTATTTATTGCTTATCCAATCTATATTCGTGTTTTAGCAAAATTAAATCCATTACCATTTATTAAGAAAATCGTCAAAGTTGCACTATTTGGATTCTCTACTTCATCAAGTGCTGCAACATTCCCATTAAATAAGAAAACAACAGTAGATGAATTAGGGGTTCATGATGAAATTGCTTCATTCGTTCTTCCTCTTGGTATGACAATCAACATGGATGGTACAGCCATCATGCAAGTTATTGCTGCTATTTTCGTTGCTTCTACTGCTGGTTATGATATTTCTATAGCAAGTGTTGGTGTCATTGCCCTTCTTGCTTTAGTATCATCAATTGGTACACCTGCTGCACCTGGTGCTGGAGCAATTATCTTATTTACCATTTTAACAGGTATGGGTTATACAAATGATGCAGCTTTACTTGCTTACTCACTTATTCTTGCTATTAACCGTCCAATTGAAATGTTAGTTACTTCTTTAAATGTTGTTGGCGATTCAACAACTTCAATCGTAGTAGCTAAATATGAAAATCAATTTGATGAAGACACTTATAATAAAGAAATTTAATAAATAAAGGAATACAGTCAAATGTATTCCTATTTCTTTATTTAAAAACAGCCTAACTG
>URQL01000230.1 GCA_900550005.1 uncultured Erysipelotrichaceae bacterium | reverse complement strand
AAGCGAATGATGGCATCGCTCACTACCATGCTTCCTAGTTCACCACCGGTTAAAATATAATCACCAATAGAAATTTCTAAATCACAATAATCACGGATACGTTCATCATATCCTTCATAATGTCCACATACAATAATTAAATGATCGATTTTAGATAATGCTTGTGCATCTTTTTGTTCAAATGTTTTTCCTGTTGGACACATCAAGGCAACAACACTATTTTCTTTTTTGATTGCTTTTAAACAATCTAAAACAGGTTGACATTGTAAAACCATCCCTTGACCTCCACCATAAGGATAATCATCTACTTTTTTATGTTTATTTAAAGCATATTCACGAAAATCATGAATTTGAATATCTACGACTCCTTTTTCAATTGCACGATGGATAATAGAAGTATTGCAAAATCCTTCATACATTTCAGGAAATAAAGATAAGATATCAATTTTCATTTTATAAGCCTTCTATTCTATTGATTTGGATATATTGATTATAAATATCTTCATCTAAAACAAATGCATCATTATAAGGAACTAACATACGTCCACCATCATTTTTTTCAATAACGAGAATGTCATAACGAGGCGTTTCCATAATCGAAGTTACCGTTCCAATTTCTTGATCATTTTGATCAAAAATTTTACAACCAATGACATCTCCATAAAAATATTCATCTTCATCTAGTAAATCTTGATCATATTCACCATATACTTCAAAGTCTTTGAAACGTTCAACTAAGTTAATGTCTTGATACCCTTTAAAAGTAACCAAATCATTTCCTTTATGTTTACGATGCATTAAACATTCCATTTTGTATTCATCTCCATCTTTCATAAGATAGACATTTTTACCTTTTTTAAAACGTTCATCACTAAAAGATGAAACAGATCTAATTTTTAATTCCCCTTTTAGTCCATGAGTTCCTACTATTTTACCAATATATAATTTTTCCATTTAATCCTCCATTATTTTTTCTATAAAAAATAGATGTGTTACCACATCTATTCATAAGATTCAAACTTGATCGTTACCTTTTTGCTTGTTAAAACACCTGTAACGGACATAAGTTGTCGAATGCTACTTGCCATAGTTCCTTTTTTACCAATCAATTTAGCAATATCACTATGTGTAGCATAAACATAAAGAATGATTTCATTTTCTTCTAATGAAGGCATTTCTTTTACTTTTAGATGTTCTCTATCGTCTACAAGTTCATTAGCTATATCATGTAAAACTTTTACATAATCCATAATTATTTTCCGTTTTTAGCTTCAGCAAATTTAGCCATGATTCCTGCTTTTGATAATAAACTTCTTACAGTATCAGAAGGTTGAGCCCCAACATTTAACCATTTCATTACTGCTTCTTCATTGATTGTTACTGCAGCAGGGTTTTTAGTTGGATCATAAGTTCCTAATTGTTCAATGAAACGTCCATCTCTTGGTGATCTTGAATCAGTTGCAACAATTCTATAGAATGGTGCTTTTTTAGCTCCCATACGTTTTAATCTTAATTTTACCATGTATATATTCTCCTTTTTCTTTCTTTCAAATTTTACTATGTTAGTATATCTTGTTTTTACAAGGGTGTCAAGTAAAAATACTTAACACTTAAGGTTTTATCATTGTTAAAGCAACTTTTTTCTTATTCAAGTCAACTTGATCGACCCAAACCGTAATAATATCACCCACGTTGACTTTTTCTAAAGGGTGTTTAATACGTGTTGAAGACATTTTTGAAATATGAACTAATCCATCATTTTTTAACCCAATATCGACAAAAGCACCAAAATCAACTACATTTCTAACTGTACCTTGTAATTCCATACCATTTTTTAAATCATCAATCGTTAAAATATCTTTTTTCAAAATAGCACTTTGATAATGATCTCGTGGCGTACGTAATGGACTTTTCAAACAATCTAAAATATCTTCTAAGGTATATTTATCAATTTGATATTTAGCAGACATTTGTTCCTTATTTAATTGATCAACGAATTCTTGCACTTCTTTTGTTCCAATGTCATCCACCGTTAATTTTAAATCTTTTAAAATTTGTTTTGTAACGTCATAACTTTCAGGGTGAATCGCTGTTTTATCCAAAGGTTGATTTCCATCTAAAATACGTAAAAACCCAATCGCTTGTGTGTAAGATTTAGGTCCCATTTTAGGTACATCTTTTAATTGTTCACGAGAAGTGAAACGACCAATTTCATTACGATAATTGACAATATTTTTAGCAATCGTACTTGAACAACCAGAAACATATTGTAATAAAGAAGGTGAAGCCGTATTAACGTTAACACCAACTTGGTTTACAGATTTTGTAACAACGAATTCAAGCTGTTCACTTAAACGTTTTTGGTTCATATCATGTTGGTATTGTCCTACACTGATGGCCTTAGGTTCAATTTTAACAAGTTCAGCTAATGGATCTTGTAATCTTCTAGCAATTGAAACCGCAGAACGTTCCTCTACTTGATAATTTGGAAATTCTTCTTTAGCGATTTTACTTGCACTATAAACCGAAGCCCCTGCTTCTGAAACAATTACATAAGAAGCATCTAATTTTTGTTCATTAATTGTTTTAGCGATAAAGCTTTCTGTTTCTCTACTTGCTGTCCCATTTCCAATGGCAATAACTTCAACATGATATTTTTTTACTAGATTAACCACGGTAGCAATATCTTTTGAGTAATCTTTTTTAGGAAGTGTTGGATAAATTTTATCAATTGTTAAAACTTTACCAGTTGGATCAATTACTGCTAGTTTACATCCGGTTCTAAAAGCAGGATCAACTCCTAGGATCGTTTTATCTTTAAGAGGAGGTTGCATAAGTAATTTTTCTAAATTGATAGAAAAAACATCTAAAGCTTGAATTTCTGCTTTTTCAGTAAGTTCATGACGAATTTCTCTTTCAATTGATGGATAAAGTAATCGTTTATAACCATCTGTAATGGCTTCTTTAATTACAGTTTCCACTACTGTTGTTTTACCATGGAT
>URQL01000229.1 GCA_900550005.1 uncultured Erysipelotrichaceae bacterium | reverse complement strand
TTGAATCATAATATTGATGGAATCATTGAAGTTCGCGATGAATCCGATCGTAATGGTTTACGTGTGGTTATTGAAGTAAAAAAAGATGCCAATGTTCAAAATATTTTAAATTATCTTTATAAAAATACTGACCTACAAAAAAATTACAATTATAATGTTGTAGCCATTAAAAATAAAAGACCAACCTTGATGGGATTAATTGCAATTTTAGATGCCTATATTGATCATCAAAAAGAGGTCGTAACACGAAGAAGTATCTATGATTTAAACAAAGCAAAAACACGTCAACATATTGTTGAAGGATTGATTAAAGCTATCTCTTTATTAGACGAAGTTGTTAAAACGATTCGTGCTTCTAAAGATAAATCAGATGCTAAAGAAAATTTAATTAAGAAATTTGAATTTAGTGAAAAACAAGCTGAAGCGATCGTTATGTTACAACTTTATCGTTTAACGAACACCGATATCGTGGCTTTAGAAACAGAACATCAAGAATTAAGTAAAACAATTGAAGATTTAAATGCCATCTTAGATGATTCAAAAATCTTAAAGAAAGTTATTGTTAAAGAATTAAAAGAAACTAAAGCAAAATACAAAGTCCCTCGTTTAACAATGATTCAAGATGAAATTCAAGATACAACGATCAATAAAGAAGATTTAATTATTCCTGAAGATGTTTATATTTCAATTACACGTGATGGGTATATCAAACGAATTTCTCCACGTTCTTATAAGGCGAGTGATAAAACAATCTTTGGTAAGAAGGAAGAAGATGTTTTACTTACTACTTTTAAATCCTCTACCTTAGATAAATTACTTCTTTTTACAAATAAAGGAAATTATCTCTATGTTCCTGTTCATGAACTTGAAGAATTCAAGTGGAAAGATGTAGGAAAACACATCAGTTATTTAATTAAACTTACCAATGATGAAAAAATCATAGGGGCTTTATGTGTAAAAGACTTTAATTTAAATGATTATGTTGTCCTAGTGACTAAAAATGGACAAATCAAACGTACACCAATTCATGATTTTGAAGTAACACGTTATTCTAAAGCAATGAAATGTATGAATTTAAAAGGGGACGATGAACTTGTTGGAATGACACTAAGTGATGGTTCACAAGGCTTGATTTTAATTTCTAAAATGGGAAATGCTTGTTTATATAGTGAAGAAGTTATCAGTGTTTTAGGAATAAAAGCGGCCGGAATCAAAGGAATGAATTTAAGTGAGGATGAAATTATTGATCTTTATGCTTTTGAACCAACACAAAAGAAATTCTTAATGATCTTTACAGACAAAAATTACTATAAGAAAATTAAATTATCTGATATTCCAGCTTCTTCTAGAACAAGTAAAGGTGTTCCTCTATTTAAAAAAGTCAAATCTAATCCACAAACTCTTGTAGATGCTATTGTTGTTAGTGAAGAACAGGAATTCCACTTAATTGACACTTCCTACACACATCACATCATGCAAGTTAAAGACTATTCTACGACATTGATTGAAACACGATTTACTTCTTCTTTGAAAATAGAACAACCGATTTATAAAGTTTTATTAAATTCGATTCAATTTGTTGAAAAAAAGGAAGTTGAAAATAAAAAACAAAAACAAATCGTTCGTTTAGAGGAACCAAATCTTTTTGATGAAAATATGAAGGAATTAAATGAAGGGCAATTTAATATCCAATTCTATGATGAAAAAAAGCCAAATAAATTTGAAAAGATCAGTTTAGACGATCTTGACCTGGATTAAAAACAATCTCCCATTAAGTTGGGGGATTGTTTTTTTCAATGAAGGCTCTAAGTAATTTAGTTAGAGCTCGTTTTTCAATACGGGAAACATAAGAACGAGATATTGCATATTTTTTAGCAATTTGTTTTTGCGTGTACGTTTTCGAATTATTTAACCCATAACGTAATTGTAAGATTTCTTTTTCTCGAGGCGTTAAATTTACCATGGATTCTTTTAATAATTTAATTTGATCTTGTAAATGAATCGTATCAATGATTTCCGGTTGATCATAGGCTAAAACATCCATTAAAGTCATTTCACTATCATCACTGTCTTTAGAAATGACATCATTCATGGAAACATCTAATTTGGTTTTCTTATTATAACGTAAATACATTAAAATTTCATTTTCAATGCATTTTGAAGCATACGTTGCTAGCTTTGTTTGATGATGAACCGAATAAGAATCAACTGCCTTAATTAATCCTACGGTACCAATACTGATTAAATCTTCTAAAAGTAAAGTAGGGGATTCGTATTTTTTAGCAATATGGGCAACTAAGCGTAAGTTATGTTCAATTAGTGCATCACGCGCTTCTTGATCTCCAGTAAAAAGACGTTCAATATAATCTTGTTCTTCTTGTTTGGATAATGGATTTAAAAAAGAATTGTTTTTAATAAAACCCAGGACAAAAGTATTTTGTAATAACATGAGCAGATAAAATAACATGATCCACCTCCTACTTTTAATTTATTCTAAAAAAAGATGAAAAGAACTACTTTATTTCAGTTTCAAAATAGTGTAAAATGAAGTGTAAAACAAAAATGAAAGGAGAAAATTCTATGACTAAAGAAATACGATGCTATGGTTGTGGTGCAGTTATTCAAACAGAAAATGAAAAGAAAATCGGATTTGTTCCTAAAAATGCATTAAATCGTGAACATGTTTTATGTAAACGATGCTTTAAAATGAAAAATTATCATGAATTACAAGAAACGAATTTAACAAAGGATGATTTTTTAAGAATTTTACAAACGATTGGAGAAAAAGATTGTTTAGTTGTTTATATTATTGATTTATTTGATTTTAATGGAAGTATGATTGATGGGTTTATTCGTCATATTAATAATAATGATGTTTTAGTGATTGCGAATAAACGTGATATTTTACCTAAATCTTTAAAAGACACAAAAATCAAACATTGGGTACAACGTCAATTAAAAGAATATGGGATTAAACCAAAAGATGTCTTTTTAACAAGTGCAATCAAAAATTATCAATTTGATGAAATATTAGAAGCAA
>URQL01000228.1 GCA_900550005.1 uncultured Erysipelotrichaceae bacterium | reverse complement strand
TACTTACTATATCCTGTTTAATAAGGGTGAAGAAAAGAGGTAATAACAATGAAAACAAATGATATGATCAAAAAAACTGGATTATCAAAACAAACGATTTTGTATTATGAAAAAGAAGGCTTGATTCACCCTTTACGTGATGAAAATGGTTATCGTAATTATAGAGAAAAAGATGAGCAAGTTTTAGTGCTTATTAAATTATTACGTTCAATGAACATTAGCATTGATGATATTAAATTAGTCATTAACCAACAATTATCTTTTCAAGCATGTTTAATAAATCAACAAAACTATTTAGAAAATAATATTAAAGAAATGGAGCAAGTAAAAAAGAAAGTAGCATTTTATAAAGAAAAGCAAATTCCAATGATCCCTGCTTTAGAACAATTTGATAAAATAACGCATACGAATTTATTAGGTTATAATAAAACAACATCAACAGTTACAATTGGTATTAAACCTACACGAGATTATTTTACTAAAAAGTTAATCATGTGGCTTATTATTGCATTTATTTTAGCTTTACTTATTACAAAGCTTAAACCTATTCGTTTTGTTTTATTTCTTATTTTTTATAGTTTAGAGATAATCGGTTATGGATTTGGCATTGGCGAAATGGGGATGTTTACAATTGAAGATAATGCGGCACATTTCATTGAATTTAATGAACAAGGCATCACTTTTTTAGAAAAACCTAATTTTAAAGTACGTATAAATTACTTAATAAATACTTTAAAAAAGAAAGAAATTTTAAAACAAGTGAATTATGAAGATATATTAAAAGTGGAAATGAAAACAGTAGAACGTTATATGAAAATTCCTGGTAGTAATATCGCTACCCCTCATGCATCTTATGATTTCTATTTTACATTTAAAGATGGAAGTACTTATTCTTTGATCCATCCCATCCTTTTAGAACAAGACCTATCTATGATAAAAGTGATTTTAAAAGAAAAGGTGGAAAACTGTATTGGTTTTTAGTATAATAAAAGAGGAATTATTGTGCAGGCTAATTGTCGTTTATAAGTATCTATCTAGCCATTTGCAGATAACATAAACAATGATACTTGCTACGATAGAAATAGGTAAATCGACAAACATATATGTCACTAGGTAAATAAGTTGAGAGAGTTGTGCCTCTTAACTTATTTTTGTTATGTTTTTTAAAAGAAGAGTTGACAAGTAGAAAGAATTAGAGTATAAACAAGGTATATCCTTTGATAAAGAGAGCATCATTATAAAATGGTTAGAGAAAGATACAATTGGTGAAAGTATCTACATGGTTGATGATGGGGACACTTTTGAGGAGCTAAATGAAAAGTTTAGCCGTGGACGTCGCGTTAAGACTTAGAGGGCATAGATTTTTATCTATGAATTAAGGTGGCAACGCGGTAAATACGTCCTTAGATAAGGAGGTATTTTTTTATTTTATGAAGGAGGAAAGAAAAATGGCTTATAGTGCACCAAGAGGAACAGTAGATTTATTACCTGAACAAACAAAGAATTGGCAGTATTTAGAACAATTATTACGTACTATTGCTTATAACTACAATGTAAAAGAAATACGTGTACCTATTTTTGAACATACAGAATTATTTAATCGTACAGTAGGAGATACAACAGATGTTGTTTCTAAGGAAATGTATAATTTTAAAGACCGTGGAGATCGTTCTTTAACATTAAGACCAGAAGGAACAGCAGGAGTAGGGCGTGCTTTTGTTGAACATAAACTTTATGTTAATCCAGATAAACTTACAAAACTTTATTATATGGGGCCAATGTTTAGATATGAACGTCCACAAAAAGGAAGAAACAGACAATTCCACCAATTCGGTGTGGAAATGTTAGGATTAGAAAATCCAGAAGTCGATGTTGAATGTATGGTTATGGCTGTTACAATCGTTGAAGCTTTAGGATTAAAAGATGTGAAGTTACATATCAACTCACTTGGAGATGATGAAAGTAGAGATGCTTATCGCGCAGCTTTACAAGATCATTTTAGAGATCATCTTGATGAATTATGTGATGATTGTAAACAACGTTTTGAAAAAAATCCACTTCGTATTTTAGATTGTAAAGTGGATAAAAATCATCCATTAATGAAGACTGCACCTAAAACAATTGACTATTTAAATGAAAGCTCAAAAGCACATTTTGAAAAAGTATGTGCTTTATTAGATGATTTAGAAATTCCTTATGAAGTGGATACTAACTTAGTAAGAGGATTAGATTACTACTGTCATACTGTATTTGAAGTCATTACAGATGATCCTTCATTTGGAAATGCTTCTACTCTTGGTGGTGGTGGCCGCTATAATAAAATGATCAAGGAATTAGGTGGACCTGAAACACCAGGTGTTGGTTTTGCTTTTGGTATGGAACGTCTTGCTTTAGCTTTAGATGATTTACTTGATGAAGAAGAAGACGGTATCGATGTTTACATCATGCCTTTAGGTGATGAAGCAAAAGATTTAGCAATGCAAATTATTACGATGTTAAGAGCAAATGGGCTTAGCTGTGATATGGATTATGCAAATCGTTCAATGAAAGCCATGTTTAAAACAGTGGATCGTATGAATGCACATTTTGCCATGATCATTGGGGAAGATGAAGTTAAAAATGAAGTGGTAAACATCAAATGTACACATTCAAAAACACAAGATACGGTAAAATTAGAAAATATTATGGAATATATCGAAAATCATATGTCAGGGGGACATGAACATGAATAGAACACATCATAATGGTGAACTAAGAATTGAAAATGTAGGACAACAAGTCGAATTAAAAGGATGGGTAGCTAAAAAAAGAAATTTAGGTGCTTTAGTCTTTATTGATTTAAGAGATCGTCATGGAATTACACAAATTATTTGTGATGAAAAAATGAGTGAAATCACTTCACAAATCAAAAATGAATACATCATCCATGTTGTTGGAAAAGTAGTGGAAAGAAGCTCAAAAAATCCAAATATGCCAACAGGGGATATTGAAGTTGAAGCTTCATCTATTGACATTATCAATACAGCAAACTTAACACCAATGATTATTGC
>URQL01000227.1 GCA_900550005.1 uncultured Erysipelotrichaceae bacterium | reverse complement strand
CTTTATAATTTTATTTGGTAAACCAGTTATATTCTCTTCTAAACGAACCCATCCTACTCTAGGCATTTGCTTAAATGCTTGATTAATAGAAGTTACAACTTGTATTACTAAATCACTTAAATCTAACCATATAACTCCAAGTCTATTTTTCAACGCTTCTTCTCTAAATTTTTTTTATTTATCTTTATATGAATAATCTTCATTACTTTCAATATTATTAACATCAATTTTTTTCGCAAAAACTAAAACTGGTATTCCTTTTGATAAAGCATAATCATATTCCATTTCAGTATAACTTTTACCAGTTTCCTCACTAATAGATCCATATCGTTCACCAAGAATTAAAATATAATAATCACACAAATCAATCACAGATTTAATTGTTTCCATTTGTGTTCCATCGGTTGCTGAAAATAATTCCATTCCTGCAGGAATACAATTACTTTGCAATAAAACATCAATGATTCTTTTTCTTTCTTCCTTAAGGTCTTCATATGTTGAACTAATAAATACTTGATATTTTTTCTCCATAAAATACCTCCTCTATTTATGATATAGATCTAATGTTTTATCAACCACTTCATCCCAGTTATATTTATCACAAATAAAAACAGATGCTTCTGATTTATACTTTTCTACTAGTGATGGTGTGTCACATGCTTTTTGTAAAGTATTTCTTAAATCGATGACATCTGATTTTCTAAATAGCAATGCTTTATCTTCTACTACGGATGCACATTCTTCTATATCGGATACTAAACAACAATTTCCATAACTCATTGCTTCTAATAAGGATAATGGCATTCCTTCTAAATCACTTGGTAATGTATAGATATAGGCATTACTATATAATTCATCTAATTCTTGTCCTTGAACAAATCCTGTAAAGATAATTCTAGGATCATCTTTTGCTAATTCTTTTAGTTCTTGTGTAAATGTATCTGTATCACTAGAACCACCTGCAATAACTAATTTCTTATCTGTCTTTACTTGTTTAAAAGCTTCAATCAAATATTTAATCCCTTTTTCAGGTACTAATCTTCCTAGATAAAGGATATAATTATCTTTTTCTAGATCATACTTTTGTTTGATCATGTTAGGCTCTCTAAGGATTGGTTTATTGACACCATTAGGAATAAAGATCGTGTCTCGATCATAGGTTTCTTTAAAATAATCTTGAACACCTTTACTTAAAACAATGATTTCATCTGCATATTTAACTGCACACTTTTCTCCTAACATGATATAGGTACTTGCTAGCTTTCCCCATTTAGCTCTTTGATGATCTAATCCATGTATTGTTGCGATACATCTTTTTCCTAATAATTTTGGTAACCAAAGCATTGCACATGGTCCTTCTGCATGGAAATGTACTACATCATATTTTCCAAAGGCTACAAATAAGGAAGCAAAAAAAGAAGAACTCATTGCTGCTAGTCCTTTCTTATCGATCGTTGGTACGTATTTCATTTTTATGCCTTTATAATTTTTATATCTTTGTTCATCATATTCTTTACCACTTACATGATGAGAACTACGATTATATAAAGTAACTTTATGACCAAGATCAACCATTCTTGTTGAAAGTTCTTCAACGACAACTTCTATTCCACCTTGTCTACTTGGTATAGTTTTATGCCCTAGCATCGCAATTTTTAAATAACCTCTACTCATTTAGCCCTCCTTCTATCCTTTTTTAATTGTCTTTTACGTTTTTTATTTTTTATTGGAGATTTACCATCTAGAAGCTCTTTAAATGTTATTCCATAAAAATCGTCAGGAAAATTATCTAATTCACCTTTTCTTGCAACAGTTACGCCATATTTTTCTTCTATATTTTTAAAAACCTCTCCAAACTCATCTTGAAATCGATTATCAAAATCTTCTCTACTCAAATCAAATTGTTTCAAAAATTCATCATTAAAATCTTTATCCACATCAATTTCTTTTATTTCATATACAAGATCCATGATCAAATCAAATATTTGTTCTTGATAAATACCTAATATAGATTTTTTCATTAATTTATTCATCATTTTGTTCATATCTGTATTTGACAAATTATTGCGCATAATGCTTCTTTTTGGTCTAGATAACTCTAATTTGTAAACTGAATCAACAATTTTTTCATCTAGTTGAGACATAAATAAATTAATTTCATCATCACAACAATACCCTAACAAAAATAAAATATGATGATGTATTTTATCAAATTCCTTATTTGTTAATTCTTTACCTCTTGGCAAAGGAATTCTTTTAATCATCAGAGGTATAGTATTAAAAATACCAAAACATACTTGCATAAAAACAAGATGCTCTTTTACTTGTGTATCGAGCCATAATTTATGTTTTAAAAGCATCTCTTCATATGAGTGAAAAAATTCTTCAAACAACTTTGGAGATTTAAAAACACTAGCATACTGCACACATTTACCATCATGTGGAATAGGAAAGTCATACTTTTCAAGTAAATCAATAAACAGATGATCATCAATATTGCTATTATTTATATTTATTTCCTCTTTTACTAATTTTTGCTCTAAAAAATTTAATAATTCTTGTTCACTATTAATCCTTTTTTCCACAATAACACCAGCAATTCGAGTACGCTCTTCTTTCTTTTTCAAATAAGTAGAAGTAAAATACGCTATAATCAACCCAGAAATTAATGTTTCAAGTACACCAAAAATACCATTCCAAATGAATTCAGGAAATATAAAATCGCTATATATAAGAAAGTACATCAACTACACTGATCCTTCCTTCTTTAAAACTACAAGAACTGTCTTAAAAAGTATTTTTATATCCATACCAATATTCCAATTACTGATATACTCTTTATCTAGTCGCACTACTTCTTCAAAATCCGTGATGTCACTTCTTCCACTTACTTGCCACATCCCTGTTATCCCTGGTTTGATTGCTAATCTTGCTCTGTGGTGAAGTTCATATAAGTTTGTTTCGGATATCAATGGTGGCCTTGTTCCAATAATAGACATATCTCCTTTTAAGACATTAAAGAATTGTGGGAATTCATCTAAGCTTGTTTTTCTTATGAATTC
>URQL01000226.1 GCA_900550005.1 uncultured Erysipelotrichaceae bacterium | reverse complement strand
CACGTTATGTAGAAACATTATCTGATGTAGAAGATCATGAATTTATGAATATTAATGTTCAAAGTGAAAAACAAAATTATACAAAAGAGATAAATATTTCAGGTGTTTTTGGTATTCAACCTTATTTTGAAAGACAAAACTTAGATTATTCATGTAGCATGATTAATGAATCAGTAGAAAATGGTGTCTATCTCCATGCTCTTACAGCAGAAAAACTTGATATTAATTCTTTAGATGAAATAGTTGAAATTGAATTTCCTATTGATGTTTATGTGGGAAAATATTACAGTGAAAAATACCCAAGTGGGACACCAGTTTATAAAGAAATCATCATAAAAAAACCTGTTAGAGGAATATTAGATGAAACTTATACTTATTATCGTGGTAATAATATTTATATGGCTTATGAAGAAATGGATACCTTATATAACAATACTTTAGCAAGTATAGAATATAATGACCAGCTTATTCAAGAAGATAATAAAAATGTTGTTTTAGCTTTATTTACAAATGATAAGGTTAAATTAGATGATGTACAAGCAAATTTACGAACGATTGATCCCACAATTAATTTAGATAATTTAAAAATACTTTTAAAAGGAGGATATGCTTCTTTTGTAAGTAGTGAAAAATATATCTCTACTTATACGATCTTTATTTTCGCTGTTACTTTACTTGTAAGTTTAATTTATACTTTTATCAATCGAAAACAATTAAAAAAAGAAATTGATTGGTATAAACAATGGGGTATTTATTCAAAAAATAGAAAAAAGATTTTGTTAACTTTATTTTTTGTAAATAGTTTTTTGCTTTCGTTATGCAGTATTTTATTTAATAGTTTAATTTTCTATAGTTTGTATAATAAGGGAATTCTTTACTACAATGTTTTAACTCAATATTTGTTTGTTAAATCTTATTTTGTATGTTTTGGATTAAGTATTCTTTGTTCATTATGTAATATAGGTTATAGCTGTTTGAAGAACAAATAGAATGTAAGTGATTTAATGAAAAAGGTGATTACTTTATTATTGAGCTGTTGTTTGATATCAGGATGTACAGTCAAAGAAAAAGAAAATAATAGTCAAACAACAGATTTAAAAGAAAATGCAGGAGTACAAGAATAATTTATTATGGAAAAAAAGCATAATTATGGGGGAAAGGGAGAATACAATCCTATTGATGTACAAAGAATTTCTTTAGCTGCATCTGATATTGATTTAATTAAGCAACTTGATCAAATAAGTTATCTATTTTATGTGATGATAAATTGTCATATTAAAGATAATGGTAGTTTAGCTAATTTATATAAAGATGGTATAAACATATTAAATCAATCAATGCTTATAAATGGTATGGTTATAAATATTTTTCCATATTACAACGAACAAACAATGAATGTTCTTTATCATTATACAGGAAATCAAGTTGAATCTGGTCGAATACCATGTTTTATATCTAAATTGATGACTAAAGAAATAGATAATCCTATTGATGAAGATTTTGCAAATTCTTATTTATTTGATGTCGAAGTAGAATGCCCAAAAGATTATTTAGAAAGTAAAAAGAATGTTAAAGATGTTGAATTTGAAACAAATGAATTAAAATTACAGATTGTAGGAGTGATTTCTTCTAATTCAGGTAATGGGGATTTATTTATTCCGTATGAAACAATGATTGATTTTGTAAAAAAAGAAGATGGGAGTATTATTGATCCAGACTGTTACGTTGTTGTAAGTGATGATTCATCAATAGTTACTAAGTTACAAGAAAATGATTTTGAAAGTGATGTGAATATCGTTAAAAGAGCTTGGTGATATTGATTAAATAGAGGGGAGGAACTATTATGATTCAACTAAGGCATATTCATATAGTTTATGATCATGAATTAATTCGAGATGGGAAAATTATTATTCCAAATCAAAAGATTACAATGATTAAAGGCCCAAGCGGAAGTGGAAAAACATCTTTACTCTATTTAGTAGGGTTAATAGAGAAAAATAAAGAATTAGAATATATTTTCAACCAAGAAAAAGTGAATATGAATAATGATCAACAAATTTCCTATTTGAGAAGATTCCATATTGGTTACGTTTTTCAAGATTATAATCTATTTGAAGAATATACAATTTATGAAAATTTTAAATATATGTACACTTTATGTAATAAGAATTTTGATACACATGATATTGAGAGGTTATTAAAATTAGTTCGTCTAGATAAATCATTAGATTTTAAAGTAGAACATCTTTCAGGTGGTCAAAAACAAAGATTAGCAATTGCATTAGCTTTATGTAAAGATCCAGAACTTTTGATATTAGATGAGCCAACAAGTTCATTAGATGAAAGTAATAGTCGAATCATTATGGAGATTCTTAAAGATATTATTAAAGAAAAAAATAAAATGGTGTTAGTTACAACTCATTCTAAGATAGTTGAAGAATATGCAGATGTACTCTATAACATTGAAAACAAAAAAATCGTTTGTCATCAAGATATAAAAGAACATGCAGACAAATGCTTAAATTTTGTTTCAAGAACAATGAAATCATTTAACAAATATTATTTAAGATTGACTCAAAAATATAAGAAAAAATGGCTAGTTCCTCTTTTTATTGTTTTAGCGACGTTAATTGCTTTTACTTGTAGCTTTAAAACTTTTTCTATAAATTATTTAGATTATAAATTGAACCATGATCTTTATGGACAAAAAAAACAAATTGTTTTAGTAAATAATCAAGAGTCTGCTAGTAATTGTTATTATGTAGAAGGATATAATGAATTTGATAAAAATAAAATTCAAGAATTAGAAAATCAATTTGATTTGCAATTCTATCCTTATAAAGAATGGAATTATAATAATGAATTCCTTATTGTTCCTTATTATCAAGAAATAGGTGAAGATAGCATTTATCAAAAAGTAAATAATCAAGGAAATATTTATGTACAATATGATATAAAAGATCAATATAAAGATACATTTACATTAAAGATTGAGGGAAAGCAAATTATAGTTCAAACTAAAGCAATTGTTTCATCATTTAAAAATGACATGATTAAAAGTGGAAATAATTTACCA
>URQL01000225.1 GCA_900550005.1 uncultured Erysipelotrichaceae bacterium | reverse complement strand
ACCGCTGACCCTCTGCTTGTAAGGCAGATGCTCTCCCAACTGAGCTAAACCTCCGCTTTCCAGTGCTCATATATAATACCATTTATATCCTTTTTCGTCAACACTTTTTTAACTTTTTTTTACTTTTTTTGTTTATTTCTTTTTACGCAAGATTTTCTTCTTATTTTAAATTCAACGCATAAAATAAGAAAGGGGTAAAAATGAAAAAATTTAAACAATTCATTATTCTATCTTTTCTTCTTTTCATCGGTTATTCCTTCTACCAAGAATATCAAAGAATCATCCCTAAAGCCAAAGAATACGGCAAAATCGAGGTTGAAAAGTTTGTTAATATCGTTGTTAATCATGCCTCTTTATCTTATTCAAAAAATAAAGACGAATTGATTCTTGTTGAAAGAGATGAGCAGGGAGATATTGCCAGTGTGGACTTTAATTTACTTGAAATCAATGAAATGGCCAATGAACTTGTTTATGAAATCGAAACACATTTAAATTACATCATCAACGGTGAATATGAAACAGTTGAACAAGATGTGTATGCTACCATGATTGAACATGTTAATAAAAATAAAGGGATTGTTGCTAACCTCCCTCTTTCTAGTTTAACGAACAATCCGTTACTAAGTTACTTAAACCTAAAAATTCCTATTAAATATGAAATGATTTCTAATGTGAAATCTGATATTCTCACTGATGTTCAAAACTATGGGATCAATCATGTCATAGTTCGAATAGAAATCAAACTCATTATTCAACAAAATGTCGTTTCCCCGTTATTTAGTGAACCTTGTGTTTTTGAATACAACTATCCTTTATTAGTCAAGTTAGTAAACGGATCAGTTCCAGGTTATTATAGTGTTCATCAAAATTAGGAGTGGTTTATGAAAAATTTACTTTATGACTATTATGGTTTTTATGTTGAACAAATCAACAATGGCTTTTTTTCCTATCAAAATCAACGTTATTTGCTCTTAGAATGTTCTTTAACACCTGAAGAAGTATTTAACCATTATTATTTATATTCACTTAATTTTCAACGTCTTAACCAAAAACCTTACTTTATTTTGATAGAAAATAAATATCATCAAATTCTCAGTTTGCACTATATATTATATCAACTTCATTTTGAAACCATTTGTTTAGAAGATTTTATCCCTTTTTCCTTACAACCTTTAAGATTTGAAAAAAAAGATCATTTAATCAATGAATGGATCAAGCTTATGGATCAAGTAGAAAATGAAATACTTCCTAACATCAAAGAAGAACTCTCCTTTGATTACATCTATGCTTTAATTACGTATGCTTTAGGTATTGGTGAAAATGCATTAGGTTACTTGCAAGATCAACTTGGTTTCAATCAAGGCTATCCCTTTTCTTTACAAATCGATCCTTTTAAAATCCAATCCCAAATCGATCTTGTTCCTACAAATTTCTATTTCGATCATTATTTAGATTATCTCGTCAATTTATATCAAGGAGGATTTATTTCACTTGAATCATTGTATCCTTTTATAAATGGCTTAAATGAACAAGATTGCTATTATATTTATGCACGTTTACTCTTTCCAAAAAGTTATTTTCAATGTCTCCTATTTGAAAAAGATAAAAAGGTTTTACTTCAAAGAAGTATTCATTTTTATAAAAATATTGAGTTCTATGAAAATAGAATACGCAATTATTATTCATTAATACAACAAAAAATAAATATTCGACCCTTAGAATGGATGGAATAAACTTAACACTTTAATTTTTTTATGCTATGATGAATAAGAAAGAGAGGAAAACTTGTGACAGATATAAAACAAATTATTAAAGAAATTGAAAATAACGAAAACGTAAGAAAAAATGTATTAACATTAAAAAATGAATCAAAAGAAAAATCTTTTTCAATTGATTCCCCCTTACTTAAACAATTATTAAAATACGAAGATGTTAAAGTTAGAAAAAACACGTGTATATTAATTCATAACTTACAAAGAGAAGACTTAGTTGATGATTTAGTAGAATGTTTATTTGAAGAAGAAAACTGGATCGTTAAAAACGAAATCATTGAAACGCTTCATCTATTTAATTTAAATCAAACAACTTTAGATAAGTTAAATTCTTATTTTAAAAATTTATCACATGACTTAGGAGAAAATCAAATTCATATTGAAACATTAAAAGGAAAATTATTTGATTTACTTCGTAAACAAGGTTGTTATGAATATCCTCAATTTAAAGATATCGATCAATCGATTACCTTATTATTTACAGGATTAGATGAACAACTTAATTCAATCTACGAACAAGTCGATACAAGTAAGAAAAAAATTACAAAATACGGTGTTGTTGCTAAAGTGGATTCAATGTACGAAATTGAAACCCTACGTGATTATAAAAATTGGTATGTTGTCTTATCAGGATTAAAAAATGCAACTCTTGACTTGGATACTTTACCAGAAATGATCATTCAATCTAATCTATTTAAAGTATTGTACCAATTACATGATAAGCAAGCTTTTGCTTTTAGAATTGATAGTGAAAATACAAAAAAAGAAAATCTCGGTAATGATTTTGTTCGTCGTTTAGGATTAAAAATACAAGAATTATCTAATGATAAACTTTACAATAGTACATCAGACTATGATATTGAATTTTGCTTATTAGAAGGTAAAAATAAAAGTTGCCAAGTTTTATTAAAATGTGACACCTTCTTAGATGAACGTTTTGCTTATCGTCAATTTGTGTTGCCTACTTCAATGCAACCTTATCTAGCAGCAAGTATTATTCATCAAATCAGCTCTTATATCCATCCTAAAGCAAAAATCATTGATTTATGTTGTGGTACAGGAACATTACTTATCGAGCGAAATATCTTCAAACCTTGTACTTTTAGTATGGGAGTTGATTTATATGGGGAAGCAATCAAAATGGCACGTCACAATAGTTACAAAGCCAATTTAGATATCAACTATGTTCAACGTGATTTTGAATCATTCCAACATATCCATCAATTTGATGAAGTCTATGGTGATTTACCTGTTGTTTCAGCCAATCAAGATCGTAAAAAAATAGAAAAACTTTCAGTCTATATCGACCAAACTTTAAACTGTAAAAA
>URQL01000224.1 GCA_900550005.1 uncultured Erysipelotrichaceae bacterium | reverse complement strand
TATGCTTTTGTGATTATTACTAACTCACTACTCACAAGTTCTTGTACTCTCCATAGGCGTAAATTTCTGACTAACGAATCAGTATAGATCTGTATTAACTTGTTTAGGTTATACTACAGATTGTTTTAAAACTCTTTCTCCATACCTTTTAAGATTTAAAGATGCTTGATAATCTCTATCAACCCTATTTCCGCATTTACATTCATAAATACGATCTGATAATCTTAAATCCTTTTTTATTGCTCCACAACAGCTACATAATTTAGAACTTGGAAAAAATCGATCTGCAATGACTACTGGAATATTATTCCACTTAGCTTTATATTCAATTTGTCTTCTAAATTCATAAAATTCTTGTTGTTGTACTGCTTTAGAAAAATGTTTATTTTTCATCATTCCACTTACATTCAGATCTTCTAATACGATAAAACTTGGTTTTCGTTTTATAATTTCAGAAGTGACTTGGTGTACGTAATTTTGACGAATATTCGTTAGTTTATGATTTAATTTCAATAAAAGTATTTCTTTTTTGATTACATTATTCGTTTTACAGTAACTTTCTCCTTTCTTATTTTTCTCGTATGATCGAGATATACTACGCTGTAATCTGCGTTTTTGTTTTTCTAATTTCTTTACTTTTTGTGTGTTGTTAACATTTTGATATTTGTTACCATCAGAACATATTGCTAAATCTTTAACTCCTAAATCAATTCCAACACCTTTATCTTGAGTAATAGTAGTAGAATCTTCATATTCAACACCTACTGCAAGATACCAATTCAACCCATCATATTTTATACGAGGATTAGTATACTTGGTATTCGTAGGAATTCGATCATGTTCTGCTAATCTGATCCAGTTTAATTGTTGTTTATTTTTCTTTTTTGAAACAGCAAATCCTTCCACTTTTACATGCGTATTCGTAAACTGAATTTTTTCATTATCTTGGTAAAAAGAGGGGGTATAATGTTTGCGACTTTTAAATTTAGGAAAGCTTGAATATCCTTTAAAAAATCTTTTATATGCATTACAACAATCTTTTATTGCTTGTTTTGTTACATTGTTTGAAATTTCATTTAGCCAAGAATATTCATTACTTTTCTTTAGTTGTGTGAATGCTTTTCTCAAATCACGATCAGAAATAAACTTCCCACCACTTTTATAATTTTCCTTTTCTCTAGCTAAAGCCCAATTATAAGCAAATCGAGCAGTATTAGCATATTGAAACAATTTTGTTTTCTGTTTATTATTTGGAACTAACATTACTCGAATTGTTTTTATCATCTTTTTCATCTCCGGCTTTTCTTTATCCCAATTCCTTAATGTTTGCACAGACACAATTCATTTTTTTAAAATTCATTAATAAAATAACATTTACTAATAGTATAATTTATTTTATAATTTATACTAAATATTATATCAGTATAAATTATAAAAGCAAACATTTATTTATAATTTTTTATAATTTTTATAAGTTTATGTTAACTGTTGATATGCCCCCTTATATCTATTGTACCACAAATTTTGTGATAACTCTTTCATTATTTTACTTTTATTTGCCCATACCTCTTTATTTTTCATACATATCTATAAATGAGGAGGAATAAGATGAATTATTATGAAAATACTTGGGATTGGACACCTCAATCCTGTACTTGTAATTTAAATCAAACAGATCATTTAAATCCACCATCAAAATGTAATGGGATCCCTTTAGGAAAAAACAGTCCCCTTTACAATGTGGATACTGCCTTTATGCTCGGAAATCTCTTTGAAGGATTATACAAACCTTATAAGAATTTTACAAATTACCCTTTACAGCCTACCAATGCGAAACAAAATTTACTTTATCAATTACTGGCTTATCAATTTGCAAGTCATGAACTTAATTTATTACTAGACTTAGAACCCAATAATCAAAAAAACATTTCCCTTTTTAATCAATACAATCAAACGTACAATCAACTACTTCATCAATATGAAAAACAATATGGACCTTTATTAGTAAATCAAACAAACAACGCAAATTCCTGGATGTGGCAAAAAGGACCATGGCCATGGGAAACTAAAAAAGGAGGCTACTAAAAATGTGGAAATATGAAAAAACATTACAATACCCTGTTCATATTACCAACAAAGATTTAAGAATGGCAAAATATATCATTACCCAATTTGGTGGATCTAATGGAGAATTAGGTGCCACATTACGTTATCTTACACAACGCTATACTATGCCTGATGATAAAGGAAAAGCCTTATTAACCGACATCGGAACGGAAGAATTTGGACACCTCGAAATGATTTCAGCAATGGTTTACCAACTTATGGATGGGGCTTCTTTAGAAGAATTAAAAGCTGCAGGTTTAGAAGGGCATTACACTGAACACGGTTATGCTCTTTATCCTATTGATTCAAATGGTGTACCGTTTACCGTTTCTTACTTTGCAGTAACCGATTTAGCAGAAGACATGGCGGCAGAACAAAAAGCCAGAGCCATTTATGAACATCTTATGGATCTAACAAACGATCCCGATGTATTAGCTCCACTCTCCTTTTTAAGACAACGTGAGATCGTCCATTATCAACGTTTTAGTGAACTATATAAAGAATATCTAGAAAAAGGCTATAAATAAAAAACCTCGCTTGAGGTTTTTTATTTGATAAACATAATTGCAATAACTGAAATCAAATTGTTAATAAAATGCAAATACATCGGTATTGAAATTGATTTTGTTTTTTCATAAGCTAAACCAAATACAAATCCCATTGCCATATAAGGAAGCATTTGAATCCATTGACTCATATCCCCACTTAAAACATAAGAACTGATATGAATAAAACCAAAAGTAAAACTCGATACAAACAAAGCTAAATAAACATTGATTTTTCTAAATGATCGAAAGATAATACCTCTAAAAATCAATTCTTCAACAATGGGTGCACATACAACCACTGCTAAAATCATTGGAACTGGACAAACAGTCATAATGGTTTCAATTCCTGCTTGATTAGCACTTTCACCACCAGATTGAACTAATTCCACTAAAATACTCGTTACAGTTGAAACGACACAAATAAGTCCATAACCGGCAAGAGTCATTTTTAAAACTCTTTTTAGATCTAATTGTGTAAAATA
>URQL01000223.1 GCA_900550005.1 uncultured Erysipelotrichaceae bacterium | reverse complement strand
ACAAGAAGAAGGGTATCGTTTGGTTTTAGCTACAGGAAGAAATTATCAGTCTTTAAAATCAATTTACCAAACATTAAAGATGGATCAATTTAAAACTGGTGCAATTATTGGATTAAATGGAGCAGAAATCTATTGTTTTGATCAAGGCTATTATCAAAAAAGTGCAATGCTTGCAAAAGAAGAATGTCAGGAACTCGTTGAATATGGACATCGTCATCTGTGTGAAGTGATGGTGATCAGTAATCAGCGTGTTTTAGATTGTATCAGTCCACTCTTACTATTTTGTAAGAAAATTGTATATCGGTTAATTCATAAAGTCGTTTTATCTACTTTTGAAGGACAAACAAATGAACACTTGTTTATTGATGTACATGATCCTCGTATTGATCAAGCAAATAAGGTTGGTTTTTCTCAATTACCTTTATACATTGATAAAAAATTACCTAGATTTCACCGTGATTTAGATGAACGTTATGAAGTTGTTTTAGTCTCAAAAGGATGGATTGAAATTATGCCTAAAGGTATTAATAAAGGTTCTGGATTAAAAAAAATTATGAATTACTTTAATTTAGATCAAAAAGAAGTAACTTGTTTCGGTGATGGAGAAAATGATTTATCCATGTTAGAAATTGTAGAATCTTCTTACGCTATGGAAAATGCTTTAAAAAAGGTAAAAAAGATAGCTCATTATTCTTGCCCATCAAATGAAAATCATGGTGTCGCTGTTGTGGTAGAAAAAATGATAAAAGGGGGACAATTAAGTGTCAGTAAAGACAAGATATAACTTATTATATTTTTTGTACTGTATTGTTGGATGTTGTTTCGGGGGATTTGTAGCCGTATTTTTACAATATAAAAATGTTTCAAATACAATTATTGGATTAATTACTGGAACAGGGTGTGTTACTTCTATTTTCTTAGCACCTTATTTATCAGGATTAGTTATGAAAATTAAATCATTAACAGTTAAAAAGATAACTACCATTATTTATATTGGTTTAAATATTGCTTTCTTATTTTTAGCTTTAATGCCACTATCTTCACAAGTCGTTGTGGTATTGTTTACTATTTTTTATGCAATCTATATTTCAACTGCACCATTTTTACAAATGTTAGCTTCTGATTATATGCAAAATGGTTATGAAATTCATTTTGGTTTAGCAAGAGGATTAGGATCAACTTCATGGGCTATTTCTTCTCTTGTCTTTGGTTTTATTATTGAAAAAACATCACCAGCTATTCTAACTGTTGGTGCAGTGTTTTTTTCAGTTTTAATGTTAGGACTTTTAAATTCAATGCCCAATGTAAATGAAGTGGAAGAAGAAAACAGCCAAGAAGAAACAAAGGGTGGATCTATTTTTGATATTATAAAGAAATATCATATCTATTTTTTACTTCTTATAGGTTTTGCAATGATGTTATCTGCAGCAACCTCAATAGGAACTTACCTTATCAATATTGTTGCAAGTTTAGGTGGAAATACCTCTTTCTATGGTGTGGCCGTCTTTATTATGGCACTTAGTGAAATGCCAGTTATGGCTTTAACGCCTCGTTTAATGAAAAATATAAAAGTACTGACCTTGTTTTAGTTGGAGCGATTTGTTATGGTATTCGTAACTTTACGATCTGCTTATCACCTAATTTAGTTATTTTATGTGTAGGTATGGTTTTCCAAGGATTATCTTTTGGATTACTTACAGCGGTTATGACTTATTATGTAATTTATAATTTAAAAGTAGAAGATCAAGTGATGGGACAAACAATGATTGCCGTTATGACAACAGGTTTTGGTTCTACTTTAGGAAATATCTTAGGTGGTTTCTTGCAAGATAACTTTGGGTTAGGTTCAATGTATATTTATGTTTACACTCTTACAATATTAGGAATCATTATGGTATTTATTGCTAATCGTTTATCTAAAACGGAAAAACATCAAAATGAAATTATACGTTAAAAAAAGTTGTTGTGACTAATCACAGCAACTTTTTTTAATTCGTACTTAAATAAAATCTCTTTTCCATACATATAAATGCTTTTTTATATTGATTTAATTTTTTGTAGTGAATAATAAGGATATTTAACAAAAAGTCTTGTTGGTATAAGGATAAATTACATTTTTTAGGAATGAGTGTTAAAGATCTTGTAAGTTTATTGTAATCATTATTTATAAAATAATTTGAAAACGATTTAACAATTTGTATGTAGTAAGGATTTGCTACTTTATTTGTCAAATAATCACAAAGGGTGTGTGCTTGTTCTAAATGATTGTTTTCAAATAGAGCAAGCATATAATGGCAATATTTTTTTTCATTAAACTCATCTAATCGTATTTGATCATAATAATAAAGTGTGGATTGAAAATCATTTAAAAATGTATATGTATAGCCAATATTAAAGAGAATTTCATTTTGTTCATACAAATGAGAATTTTTATCAATTAAATTTAAACTATTCAAATTTATTTCAATACATTCTTTGTAGTTATGTAATTTTAAAGAATGATTAGCTAAAAGAATATTCGTATTGATTAAACGATTAAAATTTGAATGTTTAGCAAACCCGGTTAAAGATAAGTCTAAGTATTTATATGCATCCGTATGATTATTTAATCCAATAGAATAACGTGCAAGACAATAATTGATCATATCATTGTAGTCTATATGATTATAAATAATGCTTTTTTTGATAATATTATAGTATATTTTGGTATTTTCAAAGTCATGTATATCGTAATAGTATTGTGCTAAATATAAGTTACATAAACTCAAATAATCATTACCTAATATTTCTTTATTAGTTAATATATATTCTAAAATATTTTTTGTAATTAAATTTATTTGATCTGTATATACAAAATAAAGTAGTTTGATAAAATAATGTAAAAGATAAAAATCTGTATCTTCATATTTATTTAAATTGTTGGTTAATAATAAATAGTATTTATTAACATCTTCATCATTGATATAAATGATATTATTTATAAAGTTATCTAATAGATCTTTTATAGATACATTTAGGGCATATAAATAATCATTATCTAAATGATAATAAGTTAATATTTTTTTTAGTTTTTCTGATTGAAAATCTATAATTTCATTATTTTCAAGATTACTAATTGTACCAGTACTTAGATTAGTATTAAAACTTAAAT
>URQL01000222.1 GCA_900550005.1 uncultured Erysipelotrichaceae bacterium | reverse complement strand
CAATATTATTGGCAACCATTGAAGCTGTTGATAAATCTTTTAAAGAAACCATTTCCCCTGTTACAATATTTTTAACCCCTTGACCAGTAAATTCGCATTCTTCTTTTTTACAATTTAATTTTGTCATTGCTAAAAGGCATAAATTATCTTTTAATTTAGCACAAGCTTGTTCAACAGCTTTTCCTGTTACATAAGTTGTTGAAGAAGCATAACTTCCTGAATCATAAGGAGAAGCATCACTATCCGCACCAAAGACAACAATGTCATCGACTTCACAATCTAAACATTCTGCTGCCATTTGTGCTAAAATCGTATCACATCCGGTTCCCATATCAGCAGCACCAATATGTAACGTATAATAGCCTTCATCATCTAATTTTATCGTTGCTGAACCCACATCAACACCGGAAATACCAGAACCTTGCATAGCCATGGCAACCCCTGCACTATGGATTTTTCCTTCTTTAGTAACATACACCTTCGATTTATTTTCCCAATCAAATAAAGCTTTAGCGTGATCCATACATTTATCTAAGGCACAACTATTAGCGACTTCATTGTAATAAGCGCCCATTGTTTGTCCTTGACGAACCATATTCTTTTCACGAATAGCAACTGGATCCATATTTAAAATTCCAGCCATTTCACTTACAGCTGATTCTACCGCAAATAAGCCTTGTGTTGCCCCATAGCCACGATAAGCTCCGGCTGCTTGAACATTGGTATAAACAACATCAAAAGCAAAACGGAAAGCTTCAAGGTTATTTGTATAGAGTGGGATCGATTTATGTCCTGACAACCCTACTGTCGTAGGACCATGTTCACCAAAAGCCCCAGTATTAGATAGTGTGTAAACATCGATAGCTCGAATCGTTCCATCGTTCATTGCACCTAATTTAACAGTAACTTGCATTTCATGACGTGGTGTCGCTGCAATTTGTGATTCCGTACGGCTATAAATCATCTTAGATGGTTTTTTAGTCATCCAAGTTACAAAAGCTGGATAGATTTCAGCAACAACAGTTTGTTTAGCCCCAAATCCACCACCAATACGTGGTTTTTCAACACGAATTTTAGATTTTGGAATATTAAGCGCATTTGCTAGAATACGACGACAGTGGAAAACGATTTGAGTAGATGAAATCACATGCAAACGTCCATAAGGATCGATTTCGCAATAGGTTCTAAATGTTTCCATCATAGCTTGTTGATTAGCACGTGTATGATAAGTTCGTTCAATAACATGATCGCAACTTGCAAATACCCCTTCTAAATCTCCTGAAACATTCTCTTCCGTTGCGACTAGATTTCTTTTGTTATCTGCTCCAACAGGACATAATGCTTTCCAACTTTCTTCAGGATGAACTAAAACTTCATTGTCCTTAGCTGTTGTCATATCTAAAACCGGTGTTAAAACTTCGTATTTTACTTTAATCGCTTTTAAAGCCTTATCCACTACTTTTTCATTTTCTCCTGCAACAATTGCGACCGCATCGCCAACAAAACGAACTCTTTGATCTAGGATCAAACGGTCATAAGGGCTTGGTTCAGGATAAGATTGTCCAGCCATCGTAAAACGGTTTTGCGGTACATCTTGATAGGTATAAACAGCTTCAATTCCAGCCATTGCCTTAGCTAATGAAGTATCGATTTCTTGAATTAAAGCATGAGCATGAGGAGATCTTAATACTTTAACAACTAAACAATCTTGACTAGTGATATCATCAACATAAGCCGGTTTACCAAGAAGTAAATTCATGGCATCTTTTTTCATTACCGGTTTATCAATATGTTTATAGTTTGCCATGGTTAATCTCTCCCTTCTTTTAAATAAGCTAAGTAATTTTTAATTCCACGAAGTTGTCCTTCATAACCTGAACAACGACATAAATTACCTGCTAAAAATTCTTTGATTTCTTGATCCGTTGGATCAGGATTTTCTTTTAATAAAGCTAATGTATTCATCATAAATCCAGGATTACAAAAGCCACATTGGTCAGCACCTTGATTAGCAATAAAAGTCGCTAAAGGAGTTGCTTCTTCTTGTAACCCTTCTAACGTGGTAACTTTTTTACCATTAGCCCTCATTGCTAAAACGCTACAAGATAAAACAGGTTTATCATCTAATAAAACCGTACATAACCCACAATTGCTTGTATCGCATCCTCTTTTAACACTTAAACAGCCTTGTTTACGGACAAAATCAATTAAAAGCATATCCGGTTCAATATCTTTAGTAATATTTTTTCCGTTTAAAACTAAACTAATTTGCATGGCTTTGTCCTCCTTCTAGCTCTAATAAAGCACGTTTCATTAATACTTTTGCAATTTTTTGACGATATTCCTTTGAAGCGCGTAGATTACCACCAACGATCAATTTACTTGAAACTTCTTCAATGTATTTTTGCATATTTTCTTCGTTGAAATCATCCAAATCATGATTTTCATCATAAAAACGCATCGCTTTTAATGGACGTGCTCCAATGGTACAATACGTTCCTGCTTCTGTTTTCGTTGCTGCACAAGTTAAAACAGGAAAATCCGTTGATGTATTACGCATTGATTTATATACTACTTTTAATGGTGATTTTTTAACGATCACGCGTACTAAAATATCTTTAGATAAACGCATATTTGCAAATTCTTCAATAGATACCACACCTGTTGGATAAAGTTCAACATAAGCATCTAAAGCTAAAAAGCAAGTTAAAACATCAGAAAAACCAAAACGTCCAAACAAAGATCCACCAACAGAAGCCAGATTACGAAATTGAACGCCAACAATATGACGAACACTTTCTTTTATTGCATTGTTTGTATATTGATTTAATCCAACATGTTTTTCTAAATCACGTAAACAAACCATGGCTCCTATTTTAAATTCTTCTTCTGTTTCTTCAATTTGATCTAATCCTAATTTGCTTAAATCAATAGCATAATCGACTTCACGATTTTGCATTTTAATCCATAACATTCCACCAACAATCACACTTTTAGGCTTTAAAACATATTCATGTGCCTGTTCTAAAGTGGTTGGATAAACTAATTCTTTTATTGTTAACACTTTGTATCCCCCTTCTTTTTTATCGGTATAAATAAAACATCATTGCTACCACCACAAATCATCCCTAAAGTAGCCCCTTCAGAATTATTG
>URQL01000221.1 GCA_900550005.1 uncultured Erysipelotrichaceae bacterium | reverse complement strand
TTAGGGCACTGAAAAGTGCCCTTTCGAAGGGGGATGCCCTAAATTGAGTGCTTACAAAAAACATTGATCTAATAATTTTTTTTGGATAATGAATACTTTTCCATTAATATCAGTTATTATTCCTTGCTACAATCAGGGGAATTATCTTGCAGAGACATTAGATAGTGTAAGTTCACAAACTTATCCATATTGGGAATGCATTATAGTGAATGATGGTTCTGACGATAATACAGAGCAAGTAGCGCAAGAATATATAAAGAAAGACAGTCGTTTTATCTATCTTTCACAAGAAAACAAAGGCTTGAGCGCTGCAAGAAATTATGGGATTCTTAATAGTAATGGGCAATATATTCTTCCTCTAGACTCAGATGATTTAATAGCTCCAACGTATTTGGAGAGGGCTATAAATGCTTTTGCAAATGACTCTACAGTGAAGATTGTGTATTGTAGGGCTAAACTGTTTGGGAAGCAAACAGGAGAATGGTTATTGCCTAAATATTCTTTAGAGAAAATGTTGGGTGTGAATTGTATTTTTTGTTCAGCTTTATATCATCGTGATAGTTTTAATATGGTTGGTGGATATAATACAAATATGAAATATGGATTTGAAGATTGGGATTTTTGGTTAGGAATTTTAGAAAGGTATCCAACATGTAGTGTTTGTCAAATAGATGAAATTCTATTTTATTATAGAATAAGGAAAAGATCTATGGCTAGACAATTAGATGATACTAAGTATAAATTTTTAAGGAAACAGCTTTGGCTAAATCACTCTCTTTTATATAAAAAATATTTCTATTCGCCTCTTGATAGTTTTGAATATTTACAATTATTAAATTCTAGAGAATATAAATTGGGGAAATTATTACTCGCTCCAATAAGGTTTGTTTTAAGTAAAATGAAATAACTAAATATATATATGTTGAGAATATTAGCAGTGTTATATAATAAGAAGGCATTTGACTCAGAAACAATTTTATCTATAAAGAACTATATTAGTGAAATTACAATTGATGTTCAATTGCTATTATGGAATAATTCGTTGACAAAAATTACTGATGTGGAGTTAGCTTTCTTAAGCTCATTTGTCTCTCATAAAATTTATGGAAATGATGGGTGTAATACTTCATTATCTGAAATATATACTAGAATATATCAGGATTGTGATGATGATGATATATTGCTTATTTTTGATCATGATACAATAATACCTGAAGGCTATTTTTCGGAATTATTAATTGCAATCTCAGAAAATCCTGATATTAATTTATTTCTTCCTGTGGTTAAGCATCATAATTTGATAATTAGCCCATCAAAAAATTATGGCGTTAAGGGAATTTATTGGAAAAGACCTAATTTAGGGATTCTTCCAGCTAAGCATATTACTGCGATCAATAGTGGTATGGCTATTAGATGTCAATACTTGAAACATAAATTCGTAGGATACAATTTAGAGTTAAAGTTTTATGAAACGGATAATGATTTTATGTATAAATATTGTAGAGAGAATAGAGAATTATTTGTTTTATCGAGTCAAATGAATCATTCATTAGGCTTTTATGATGATTCGGTTAATAGCAAACTAAATCGTTTTAAAGCGATGAAATTTGGACGTCTTACTCATATGAAAACTCGCGGAATGCTACTGTATTTATTGGCACAATTACAGTATTTTTATTTTGCAATAAAATGTACAGTTAAATACCATGATTTACGCTTTTTATGGTGCTAAATTAATAATTCCTCTATGAAAATAAGATTATATCATAATATTCTTTTCTTGATAGGCTTTATCTATTATTTATTGTTGCCTCTATGGATTGTAGTGCAAGGAGCGTTTGGTGATTATCCTGGTATGAAATCTGTATATCAATATTTTAGTTTTGATTATGTTTTGAGTTATTGTATTATTGTTACAATATTTTTTATCTCTTTCTATTTAGGTAGTTTTTTGCCTCTTAAATTTATAAAGAAGGAGAGGGGTAAACCATCTATTGATTTAATAATAAGTAGTAGAGATTTATTTATTATTTCATTACCCTTTTTTTTCTTAGGACAATATACAATAATGGCTAATGCTGGTAATTTATTTCAAGGATATTTAGTGGAATATGACGATGGGTTTATGGGGACTATTTCTACTATCAATATGGTTTTTCTTTATATTTATAGTAAAGGCAAATTGAATGTAAAAAATTATTTTATTGACCTTTACTTAGTTTCTTCATTAGTAGAATTTTCTATTATATTACTTGGTATGGGATCAAGAATGTATATATTAATTCCATGTGTAACTTGCACTTTGTATTTTTTGGATAAAGGTGTCATTTCTATTAAAAAAGTTTTGGTTGGTGGGCTTATTGCTGTATTATTTTTTTTATTTATTGGCATTTGGAGATTAGGAGATAGTGGATTTTCTATAGATTCTTTTTTATATATCGGTATTGCAGAGCCTGTTTTTACTTGGATAAGTGTGGAATCTATGTTTTCTTCAAATGAATTACCGCTTATTGCTATACCCTATAATTTCTTTTCTTCTTTTTTGAATTTTGTTCCTACTCTATTATTTCCTAATAAAGCGGAATTTATTCAGCCAATAACTCTTAATTATGATAATCCATTTGGTGCTACTAGTTTATTAGTTTCGTTAATAGCTAATTTTGGCATTTTAGGTAGTTGTTTTGTCTTATTTTTGCTTGGCTTTTTTTTAACTAGTTTGCGATTGAATGGACGAACTTTATTTACTAAAACATATTATTATTGTATTTGCGGTATAATACCTTTTCAATTATTCCGAGATAGTATTCCAATTGTTAATAAAATGTTATTCTATAATTTTTTATTATTTCCATTCTTACTGTTTAGCATTGAAAAACTATTGTGTAAAAAATCAATAGAAGTTAGTTATGATGAAAATAATTCTTGATAATATTGTTTTTTCTCTTCAAAAATCAGGTGGCATTTCAGTCGTTTGGTATGAGCTACTTTCTCGCTTATTTAGAGATCATTTTTTTATATCGTGTATTCATTATGATAATCAGAATATATTTTCTACAAAGTTATCATATATTGAAGATAAAATGATTAATAAAGGAATCTTGAGAAATCCTTTTGTGAGATATTTAAATCTACGTTTGCCGAATGAAAAAGAACA
>URQL01000220.1 GCA_900550005.1 uncultured Erysipelotrichaceae bacterium | reverse complement strand
TAATTCTTTTGTTGTTTCATTACCAGCACTATCTTTAGCAATTAAAGTTACAACTTGTGTTTCATCTTCTTTTGAAGTATCAATTCCATTGCTTAATTGGATTTGAATATCTTCATTTGAATTATCTGTTACTTTCGCATAGTCTGTTACATGGAATTCACTTCCATAATCTACATCAACTTCTTCACCTTTAGTAAGTTCGATCGTTGGTGCTGTAATATCTTTGACTTGAATATCGAATGTTTTTGTATTCGTATTTCCTGATGAGTCACTAACAGATAAAGTGACAGATTGAGGATCTAATGATCCAGAATCAAAATTTCCTTGGCTTTCAATAAATGCTGTTACATCACCATCAGCATTATCATAAGCTTGAATATATTTAGTAATATCATTTCCTGCATTTAAGTTAACTACGACAACTCCGTTTTCTAATAAAACATCATCATTTTGAGCTAATTCAAAATTTGGTGCAACATGATCTTCTACTTTAACTTCAACAACACTTTGAGCTGTATTGTTGTGTAAATCTGTTGCATAAACCGTTACGTAAGAACTTCCTACTACGTCTTCACGTAATGAAGAAGTATCACATGAAATATCAAGATCATCATAAGATGTTCTGTTGTCTTCAATATTAATCATACTTACGTCAAATTTATCCCCATATTCTAACACGATTGATTGATCTACAATCACTGGTGCTTCCTTGTCAATAGCTGCATACCCTACTAAGAAAAACGATGATGCACATACAAGTGGGATAAACATTTGACCTTTAGAACATATGGTCTGTTTGATGTTTTTAAGGTTTGTTTTCTTCATCTCTTTTCCTCCGTTCTTAGTAAATACTCTTTCATTATAACAAATATCCTCAAAAAATCAAGCTTTTTTCGTTGAAAGCACTATCAATAAAGAAAACACAGGAGCTTACACTCCTGCATTTTTTCTTTTTTTAGATCTTTACAACATGGTGTGCTTGCAATCCTCGCTCACTATGATAGAGTTCAAATTCAACGATTTCACCTTCATTTAAAGTCTTAAAACCATCTTGTTCAATTTGTGAATAATGAACAAAAATGTCTTTACCATCCTGTTCAATAAAACCAAATCCTTTTTCACTATTGAACCATTTTACTTTACCACGCATTTGTCATCTTCCTTTCTACTTCTTTTTTAGTATAACGAGTTTTATCTCACTAAAAAAGAAATTTCAAGCATCAAAGTTATTCATATTCATCGCTTTGCTAACACGAGTAGATCAATTTTGCTAGGATGTCCTTTTTTAATACAATTTACACAAGCTTGAAGCGTATGACCTGATGTCATCACATCATCGATAATTAGCACTTTCTTATCTCTTAAGGCTTCTGGATTTTTAATATCGATCACATTATAAACTTGTTTACGATCAGCATAACTTTGATCCGATTGTTTATACTCTTGCTTCTTATATAATCCAACAAAGATGGGAAGTTGCAATGTTTTAGCAATTTCTAACATCGGTGCAAAACCTCGTTTTTCGTTTTGGAGAAAACTTGAAGGGGCAGGAACTAGAATATGTTCCCTATATTTTTTCTTAATTTCTAAATAAAATGGATAACAAAAAACAGGTGCCAAAGCTAAATCGTATTGTCCTTTATAACGATATAATAAGCTTCTAAAATAATCATTATAGCGATAAAGAAACTGAATCGTTAAATCAAAATGTTGCTCTTGTTTAAAATAGATGGAAAATGCTCTAAAACAATCCCTACATAAAACAGGGTCAGCTAAAAATTCAATTAAAAAAGAAGGATGGTGGATCGTTTTAAAGCAAACTAAACATCGTGCTGGTTCAAATAATTTAACATATCGATGCTCTCTAACATCGCTTTTGATGCACTTTTTGATATAAAAATCACCTCACCTTTAGGATATTTAGGATGTCTACCGACACGCCCTGCAATTTGAATAAGAACTTCCTTAGAAAAAACTTCATGATCCGCCTGTAAAACAATGACTTGAACATCTTCAATCGTAATTCCTCTTTCAAGCAATGTTGTCGTTAAAATAAAATCTAATTTACCTGTTTTTAAATGATTTAAAATGATATCGACATTCCTCGTTTTTGAGGAAACTTTATCGTAATGAAATTGACTTAAATAAGAATCATAGAGATCCAAATCTTTGATTCTAGGGACATAAACGAGGGTCGGCTTATGCCATTTTAAAATATATTCTTTCGCAAGTAAAATTTGATTTCTTTTACATAAACAAATTTGCGGAATCGGAAGGGCTACTAAATGGTAGCGACGATTTAAAATTAAGACTTTGGCCTCCGGATACTTTTTAGGATCAAGTGTTGCACTCATAAAAATATAATTTCCTTTTAACGAATTAAACAAAAGATCTTCCAACAAATCATTATGTGCATAAGGGAAGGCATCGATTTCATCTAGAATCAGTAAGTCAAATTGTTTTGGAAATCGAAATAACTGATGAGTTGTACAGATCACGAAATCTTGTAAAAGGTTATCGACATGGCCACCATAAAAAAGGCCTAACCGAACATCATCTAACTTAAATGCTTTTTTGATCCGATCACCTAACTCCATTACTAAAGCCTTACGAGGCATACAAAAACACACCTTTTGCCCTGCATTTAAAGCTTCTTTAATCACTTCATAAACAATCTCTGTTTTACCACTTCCACATACAGCAAGAATCACACTGTTTTGATGATTATGATAGTTTTCAACGAGTTGTTTAGAAAGATTTAATTGTGCTTTCGACAAAGCAAATTTCAAAGAATAAGAAACATGTTTCTTAATTAATTCATGCTTATCCTCAATGATTTTTTCATCTAAAAAGACACGTCCAAAACCAATACATCTTCGACAATAATATCGACCATTGATTTTAGCAAAATATTTCGTATCTGTTGTCTTACATCTTGGACATTGCATAAGTGATCACCTGTAAACATTATAGCATGCTTCTTCTAAAAATTTGTCCCATCTTTGTCACTATTTTGTATCACAAAAATATCAAAGAAGTTGCACCTTAGCGATGCAACTTACGATTTCAATATTTTTGACCAAAAGTGGCCAAAGCAAGTTCAGTTGGTTCCCCCTTGTAACTGTCCATCTTGATCGATTTCAACATCATTACATAAACT
>URQL01000219.1 GCA_900550005.1 uncultured Erysipelotrichaceae bacterium | reverse complement strand
TGATTTTCTTCTAAGTTCTCTTAAATCTAATCGTAAACGACAACACATACTTCTTACATCACTTGGTTCCATATCACTATTTACGTAGTTAGAAAAATAAGGTGTACCGTATTTTGAGGTCATTTCAAATAAAAGTTTATTATTTAAAGATTCTGACCAATCAAAATCTTTAGTAATGGAATAAGTTGGAATTGGATATTGGAAACCACGACCATTGGCATCCCCTTCAATCATGACTTCAATAAAAGCACGATTGATCAGATCCATTTCCTTTTTACAATCGCCATACGTAAAATCCATTTCCTTACCACCAACAATGGCTTTTTGATCTCTTAAATCATTTGGCACAGTCCAATCTAAAGTAATATTCGTAAAAGGCGCTTGACTTCCCCAACGACTAGGTGTATTTACTCCATAAATAAAAGATTCAATACATTTTTTAACTTGTTCATATTCTAGATGATCCACTCTAACAAACGGAGCTAAATAAGTATCAAAAGAAGAGAAGGCTTGAGCTCCTGCCCATTCATTTTGCATGATTCCTAAGAAATTGACCATTTGATTACATAAAGAAGTCAAATGTTTAGCTGGTTTAGAAGTAATTTTTCCTCTTACCCCACCTAAGCCTTCTTGAATCAATTGTTTTAAAGACCATCCGGCACAATAACCTGTAAGCATCGATAAATCGTGGATATGAATATCCCCTTGACGATGTGCATTGGCAATTTCTTCATCATAGATTTCAGATAGCCAATAGTTTGCAGTAATGGCACCACTATTATTTAAGATAAGTCCTCCAACAGAGTAAGTTACCGTTGAATTTTCTTTAACACGCCAATCAGTAGAATTAACATAGCTATCTACCAATTCTTTATAATCTAAGAAAGTCGCATTCATATTACGAATTTTTTCTCTTTGTTTACGATAAAGGATATAAGCCTTAGCTACATCCCCATATCCTGATTCACTAAGCGTATTTTCTACACTATCTTGAATATCTTCAACATTAATAAATCCATCTTCAATTTTAGGTTCAAAATCGGATGTTACCCTTAAGGCAAGCAAATCAATAATACTTGGTTCATATTGACGATTAACGGCATTGAATGCTTGTTCAATGGCTACTTTGATTTTATCCAAATCAAAAGAAACACGACTTCCATCTCTTTTTATGACTTTATACATAATTATACACCTCTAATTTCTACTTGTTCTAAGTCATTTAATAAACATTCTCTAAATTTTTCTAACTCTTCTTTACTAAATCCATGAAATCCTGGCTGTAATACCGATGGACGGTCAACAAAATTTTGTAGATAAAAACGCTTTGCACCTTTGATCCAGTTACCAATAGCTTGCATATTTTCTAGAGTATGGAGCTCTTTAATGCAAGTTGTCCTAAATTCATAGTCACAATGTCCTTCTAAAAGATAAGTCACACTTTGCTTAAGTGCCTCTAAATTCATAGATTGAATCCCCACTGTTGGAAAATAATGATCTAAATCATTTTTAATATCCATAGCCACATAATCGACTAACTTATTTTCAACTAAATAGCGAAGTTTATCGGGAAAAGTACCATTGGTATCCAATTTAACCTGATAACCTAAAGCCTTAACTTCTTTTAAAAACGGTTCTAATTCATCATGAAGTAAAGGTTCTCCCCCACTAATACAAATCCCTTCTAAAACCCCTTGTCTTTTTTTCAAAAAGTCCATCACTTCATCCTTACTGATTTCTACTAAATTTTCTGGCAAAAAGACCAAATCAGAGTTTTGACAATAAGGACATCTTAAATTACAACCACCTGTAAAGAGGGTACATGCAACTTTACCAGGGTAATCTAATAAAGTCAATTTTTGAAGTCCAAAGAATTTAATGGCTTGTTCCTGTTCATCCATAAAGTTCCCTGCTTCTTTAGCAACAACTTGAAGTAGTTGTTCAAAAGTTTCTTTTTGTTGTAAAGGCAAAGATTTACTCACCTTTTCCCACCATTCTCGACGAATCAGATAGATATCGCCAATAATATTTTTCGTTTTTTCCGTTGTATAAAGTAAACGTGCTCGCTTATCTTGTGAACTTGTTTTGATCACCACATACCCTAAGTCTTCAAGCTTTTGAATTCCTTTAGTAATGGTTCCTTTATCAAAACTACCTAAACTAGCAAGTTTTTGCATTGTGATTCCTTCATTTTCATAAATTAAAAGAAGGAACTGTAATTGCCCAGCTCCCAAAGAATAAGGTGAGAGTTGTTTATCAAAATATTTTTGAGCACTACGATATAAAATAGATATATTCATAAATAAATAAGGGTTATTTTCCATAGGCACCTCCTAAATAGTTGACTATTCAACTATTTTTATGGTAACACAACTTTAACCCTTATTCAATCTTTATATTTAATTAATCTTCCACCTTCATCATACGATACCCAATCCCCACATGAGTTTGAATGTATTTAGGATGCGAGGTGTCTTTTTCAATTTTCTTTCTTAATGTCGCCATAAACACTCTAAGAGAAGCAACATCACTATCCCATGAAGTTCCCCATATTTCATGTGTTAAATAAGTATGGGTCAATACCTTTCCCATATTTTTAGAAAGTAAACAAAGTAATCGGTATTCAATAGGAGTTAAATGAAGTTCTTGTTCATTTAACTTAGCACAAGAACTTGTATAATCAATTTTTAAGCCGCCATTAATAAATACCGGGCTTTCTTTAACTGCTAACTCTTGTACATAATTCAAACGTCTTAAAGTTGCACGTAAACGAGCTAACAATTCTTCCACAGAAAAAGGTTTCGTCAAATAATCGTCCCCTCCTGCATCCAGTGCTTCAATTTTATCTTGATCTTCACCTCGAGCACTCACAACAATGATTGGGATATTAGACCAAGTTCTAATTTTTTTAATCACGTCTACCCCATCCATATCCGGTAACCCTAAATCAAGTAAAATAATATCCGGTTGATGCGTAGAAGCTTCTAATAACGCTTCTTTCCCATTAGTTGCTGTTAATTCTTTATAATCATGTGTTGATAAAGTCGTCGAAATCAAATTACGAATCGCCTTATCATCTTCTACAATTAATATAATTGGTTTTCTATTCATTTAAGTTAACCTCCTCTATTGGTAAAGTAAAGTAAAACAAAGCTCCATGATCTTTCGTATCACGAACGCCAATGGTTCCCCCATGAAC
>URQL01000218.1 GCA_900550005.1 uncultured Erysipelotrichaceae bacterium | reverse complement strand
CCTTGAGTTAAACTAAAGTCTTGCATATCTTTTCGAGTTACTCTTCTAAGTCCATGAAAAGTCTTAAACATTGCTTGGTATAAAGGTAAATTAAACATTTCTTGCTCCTCCTAGTCTTATAATCATTAGCAAGCTAACAATAACGCGATTTTTTTTATTTGTCAATAGATTGGCGACCTAAGAATTATTTTCATTTGACAATTTCCTACTCTTTGCGTTATGATAAAAAATATGTACAAAAGGGGGATTATTTCATGATTTATTTAGACTATGCTGCAAATACGCCTTGTAATCCAGAAGTATTAAATACTTATGTTGAAATTACACAAAAATACTTTGCCAATCCTAATGCCTCTTATTTATTAGGCTATGAATGTGCAAATTTAATTGATGATGCAAGCACACATATCAAAAATTATTTTAAACAAGAGGAAATCATCTATACTTCAGGAGCGAGTGAAGCAAATAATTTAGCTTTAAAAGGAATCACTTCACGTTATAAAAATCGAGGTAAGCATATCATTATTGGTGCTCTTGAACATAATTCCATCACAGCTGTTGCGATGACCTTAGTTCAAAATGGTTATCAAGTTGAAGTTGCACCAATCAACATGGATGGTTTAATCGATCTAAATAAACTTAACGCAATGATTCGTGATGATACAATACTCGTTTCTATTGCAGCAGTGGATAGTGAACTTGGAATCGTGCAACCAATTAATGAAATCGCAAAACTCTGTCATCAACGATCTCATTGTTATTATCATTGTGACGCATCACAAGCAATAGGTAAAGTAGATTTAGATTACAGTGATGTGGATTTACTTACAATTACCCCTCATAAATTTTATGGTTTAAATAATATAGGTGCCCTACTCAAAAAGCAAAATGTAGGATTAGTTGCTCAAATTGAAGGAGGAAATTCCACTTCAATGTATCGTAGTGGTACACCTATGACCAATGCCATTCTTGCTTTTGATAAAGCTGTAGAAAAACTAAAAGAAATCAATCAAGAAATTATTCAAAAGCATCATCAAAATCTCATTGAGTTTTTTAAATCCTACCCTGACATTCAAATGAATTCAACCAAGGCTTCTTGCCCACACATCATCAATATTTCAATTGAGGGTGTTTTAGGTAATCAAATGATGGAAAAATTAGCTGATCATGAAATCTATGTATCGACAAAATCTTCTTGTTGTCCAAGAAATAAACCATCTAAATCAATTTATGCTTTAACCAAATCAAAAGCAAGAGCAAACAGCAGTTTACGTATTTCTTTATCTCATTTAACACGTGATGAAGAAATTGAACAATTTAAACAAACATTTGATCAAATTTATAAAGAGGTAAAATATGGAGAAATATAAAGAAATTGAAAGAAGTTTAATTAAAGGTTTTAGAAAAACAATTTGGCGTCCATTTATTAAAGCTGTTCAAAACTATGAACTCATTAATGAAGGAGATAAAATCATGGTTTGTATTAGTGGTGGAAAAGATTCTTTTGTCATGGCTAAATGTATTCAAGAAATTCAAAGACATGGTAAAGTTCATTTTGAAGCACACTATGTTGTAATGGATCCAGGTTATGAGCCTTACCATCTAGATTATATAAAAGAAAACGCAGAAATCATGAATGTTCCTATTGAAATCTTTAAAAGTAATATTTTTGAAGTCATTGACCAAGATGATATGAAAAATCCATGTTATTTATGTGCAAGAATGCGTAGAGGTTTTTTATATGGTCAAGCTCAAAAATTAGGATGTAATAAAATTGCTTTAGGACATCATTTTGATGATGTGATTGAAACGACTTTACTTTCAATGTTCTACGGTTCAGAAGTGAAAACCATGGTTCCTAAATTACATAGCGACCATTTTGAAGGACTTGAACTTATTCGCCCCCTTTATATGGTTAAAGAAGAAGACATTATTAAGTTTAGAGATGTCCATGATTTAACTTTTATTAACTGTGCCTGTCCACTCACAAATGGATGTTCTTTGATCAATGATGGAACAAGTAAACGTAAAGAAGTAAAGGAATTGATCAAACAATTACGTCAAATCCATCCCCAAATCGATCAAAACATTTTTACAAGTATGCATAATGTCAATTTAGATGCTATTTGTGGTTACCATACCCATGGTCAAGATGTCTCTTTTATTGATATCTTCAACAATAACAAAAAATAAAGATCGTACTAAAATAGGGAGATTCGTATTTTACAATACGGATCTCCCTAAAATTTTAAAGGATTACACTCAAAGTAGCAATGCACTTAAACAAAGCAAGTATTCTTGCTTTTCGTGTTATATTCAATTAGGATAAAAAATCAATAAACTAATTTATACTTTAATTTAATCATTTAACTTTTTTACATAATTATAATGATTCATAATATAATCATGCGTTTCATAAAAATGGTGAGCACGTTTACGATAAGTTGAGGTACATAAATTGAGTTCTTCTAACCCAATTTCTTTAGAAATTGATTTAACATGTTGAATAAGTTGTTCTCCTACTTTTTGACCGCGTGCTTGTTCATTTACTACAAGTTCCACAATTTCTCCTGTAGGGGCATTATGATGTAAATAATAAGTGCGGTGTAAAGAGATAAAACCCTGTTTACAAATAAAATAAAAAGTATTTTCATCTTCAATGCCTTTTTCAAAGGCTTTTTTTAAATAATCTTTATTTAAAGTTTTGTTTCCAAGTAAACACATAAAATGATAAATCATTTCAAAATCATCTTTGTTTGCTGTTCTAATTTTCATATTTTCTTACCTACTTTTGATTAAAAAGTTCAATTTGTTCATCATTGATCCCTTTAATAAAAGCAATACGTGCTTTTATCGGTTGATTTAATGCTAATTCAATATCTTTAGGTTGTACATGTTCTAAAGCACCATAGGTTAATGCTTTTGCATATAACGTATCAACATCATCACAAGCTATTGCAATATGTTTAAATGTCCCTTCACCCATCTTTTCACTTTCAAAAATTTCTAGAATATCTTTACCAATTTGTAACCAACATCCTCGTACATTTGTTTTAAAACACCCTAAGTTTCTAGCATCAAATACGTCTTCATAAAATTTAATTGTATCGTCAAATCGATTGGTATAAAGTGCGACATGACCAAATCCATTAACCATTTCCATTTCCACCTTCTTTTTTTATTTTACTCCATTTAATTAAGATTAGCC
>URQL01000217.1 GCA_900550005.1 uncultured Erysipelotrichaceae bacterium | reverse complement strand
CCCCCCCCCCCCCCCCCCCCCCCCCCCCCCCCCCCCCCCCTTTCATTACTTCTTAACAACTAAAACAATTTATTTTCCAAACAATGTTTAACGGAATCGATGAGTTAGATGGAATGCGTATTGAAATTGAAGATGAAGAAGATTCTTTAAAATTTACCATTACTACGGATTATGAAAAAGTGGATTTAGAGGCTTTAAGTAATGCTGGATTGATTGATAGTGGAGATTACATTAGTTTAGATAAAACCGTGGATGGTTTAAAAGATAAAGGAATGACATGTGAAAAAAAATAAAAAATTAAGCGCGATTTGTGCTTAATTTTTTTATTTGAATAGATGAGCAGTAATAATTTTACCCTCATGTCTATGTACACCTCCATAATAAATCAAACAAAGTTTCATTTGCTTTGAGGCATTATCGTATTTTAAAATATTGTACGATAAATAAGGGTGACTGTTTTCTTCTTTTACGACACCACAAGAAGAACCACAAGATACAAAATAACAATCTCGATCTTTTTGAAAAAAAGGAATATGTTTATGACCATGTAAAACATAGTGTACATGATGAAGATGAAGCCAATCAAGTAGTTCTTGAGAATCTACTAGAGCTTTTGTAGTATCGAGTATCTTTTCGACAAAATTGCCTTCGTTCCATTTCTTTTTTAAAAAATGAGCTTTAGTGATAGGTAAAACATGATGATGAATAAGGACAACGATTTGATATTTATGTATGTTAGGAATTGTTTTAAGTTCTTCATCAATTTCTTGCATTTGTAAAGTGCCGACTTTTCCACGAGCAAGATTTCCTTCTCTAGCAGAATTGATTTTAATCATGATAATTTTTTCTTTTTCAAAAATTTTAATTTTTTCACCTAATAGATAGGCAACAATTTTTGACTTTTGAACACGTAAAAAATTAAGTCCATGAACAATCATATCATGATTGCCTAAAATAAAGGTCACATCACTTTGATAACGTTTTTTTAAATCATTCATAAAGCCGGATGCTAAATACATGTTTTTACTATTAGGTGAATTCATTAAATCACCGGTAATAATAAAATGCAAAGGGTGACCTTTCAAATCTTGACTTACATGATCTAAAGATCTAAAAAGTGCAATTTTTCCTTGATTATTTTTTTTGGTCCCTAAATGTAAATCACTTAAATGAATAAAATAACTTTCATCTTCCTTGATCGGTGAAATAACTTCCTTTTGTTTTAATTGTTTTAAAGAAGTTATTGGATTAAAAGTAACTTTATGATCTGTAATGTTTAATATTGCCGGCCATTTATCTAATTGATAGATTCCTTCCATGAGTAGGCTACAAGGATTAATAAAAACTAAATCTTCTTGATTAAGCAATTGATCTAAATAAAGATAAATGGTTGAATCTGTTGATTCCATCGGTTGAATTAAGGATAAATTAAGTTCATTTTGATCAAATCCAGGTAAAAAGAGAACATAGTTTTTGTTTTTATAATGATTTCTAAAATGAGTAAGTTCTAAAGCGACATCATCTTTAATAAAATTATCAATAACATCTACACTTTTTCGTGTTAAACAAAGTGAAATCGTATGTTCATCTAAATGATCAATAAAATCAAAGTGAATTTTCATTTTAGAAAGTTGTTTTTTTGTTGCTTCTAGATTTTCTTTAGAGGAAAATAAATATTCTATAAAGTAATCTTGTTGATCATACAACAAGTGTAAAAATGCATTAATAAATTCGAGAGTCATGCTCTCACCTCCAAGTCACTTTTATTATACACGATATTGTTCGTGAATAAAAGAAAGGCAGTAACATAAAACCTATTTTAACTCACTTGATGTTTTATGATCTAACATAGCACTAAATAATAAATTGTATTGTTCTAAGCTTAAATCATTTAAAAAGGTAGTATCTTTGTTTGGATAAAAGAGTGGAATATTTGAAGTACATTATTTTTAGTAGCTTCTAATTTTCCATTTTCCTTTGTATTATGTCTTTCACTGGCATGGTATAAATTGTAATTAAATGAGGATAAAACTTTTTCTTTGTTTTGGCTAAAATCATTAACTATTCTGTTCATTCTTTCAGCGATCTCACTTTCTTTTTCCATTTGTTCAGCTAATATTTTGGCATTGTAAATGGCAAAATGTTTATAATGGGACATACTAAAAGCAGATTGTTGTATTTCGATACTAACAATGGTACCATTTTTAAGTTTGACTCGAATATCTACAATCATAAATTATGGATGATCCCAATCAGCGATAAGTTGAGGACTGACAATTTGCATGCCTTCACAAGAAAGATGAAATATGACTTTAAAAAAGAAAAGTTTATCTTCATCATCAGGATCACTATAGAGAAAATGGATAAAAACGTCATCTTTAAAATGAATAACTTCTTTTTATCATGAAAAATAAAAAAAGTTAAAAAATAAACAAAAAGTTGCCTTAAAGGCAACTTTAACTCGATTTGATTTGTGTTTTGATCCAACTATGAAGATAATTAATTTTAACTTGATCTTCTTGAATATCAAGTTCTTTTTGAAGTAATGGAAGAATTTCATCTAGTTTTTTATTGATATGAAAACTGTAAGTCCATTGATCATATTTTTTAATTTTAGAAATTCCTTCAATTGCTTCTAGTTTTTCAATTGGAATGTAAAGGACAGGGTCAAATTCACAAATATAATCTTGACGGTAAGAAGGAATTAAACGAAGTAATTTTTGATAATGTGTAATAAAATAAATTAAACCAAGAGCTAATGTTAATGAAATAATAAAACTCATAATACCATCTCCTTTTTCTATCTTTATTATACCCTATAATTGTGAAAAAAATAAGAATTGTATTAATAAAAATACAAAAAGAAAAGGCTTCATTATTGTTTATAAGGGAAAAACAAGCTATAATAAATACAAAAAAGGGGGTATTTGATGAAAACAACATTTAAGTATGATCACTATTTTTTATATGAAGAACTTGCAAGTCATCTAAAAGAATTAGAAGCAAAATACAGTTCAATTATGAAAGTAGAAAGCATTGGAGTAACACCTAAAAATCGTCATGTATTTGCAGTTACTTTATCAAATGGGGATGCTTCAAAAAAACCAGCCTATTATATTGATGGAAATACACATGCTGGAGAAGTAACAGGGTCCATGGCTGCAATGCATACACTTGATTATTTAGTTACAAATTATGAATGTGATGAAAAAGTAAAAGCTTTATTA
>URQL01000216.1 GCA_900550005.1 uncultured Erysipelotrichaceae bacterium | reverse complement strand
CTGCAGCCGTCGCCAGCATATACTCCATCCCCATCCCCTGGTTAAAGCCGTAAAAAAACGCCCACTCTACCAGCGCCGCCGTCCCGCCAACAAACAAATATAAAATTATCTTGATCCATTCTTTGTCAGTATAATCGACACCGAACAACGTTTTTTTAGACATGTAACACTCCCTAATTAAGTAAAAACAAATATTATATTAAATATAATAGTCAATATTTTTATGGCTTTTTAATCTTCCCAGCAATTCCCACCATTTTTCTTCTGTACTGATGTCCAGATAAAGATTGCTGTAAAAAAAGAGTACCACTAAACCATAATACCATAAAAATAATCTTCTCATTTTCATGTTCACTGCTAACTGCTTTTATACCTTGGTTTATGATATCATAAAGTTCATGTATTGCACCCTTACTATTTAATGTTTCAATAAGGTCACTATGATAAATGCAGTAATCATATACTCCAAACAAAAATATGGGTATTAACATAATAAGAAGATATGTAAGAACTATAATTAACTTACGTTCCCAATTATTTTCTGCACTCAACACTAATACTTTCATAGGATATAAAGTTATTATATAATAATTGACTACAAAAAATATAATTAACTTAAAAATATGTTTATCTGACAACATTTCAACATAAAAACTCGCCAAATATATTAGCAAAAAAGGAAAAAGCATAAGTATTCCAACCAATAAAATTATCCACCTAAAGCACTTCCCACAACTAAACAGCAATGATAATTGATATAAGTAGCTACCCCAAACCCAATTTAATGCAAAAATAAAAAGCAATATTGAATAAAAATTTTTGATTTCGAAAAGCACAAAAACGATATATACAATACTCAAAGCAACTATAGAGTAACCAAAAGTACAATTCGACCAAAACCAATGAATTAAACTTTTATTTTTTATTGAATCTAACATAACATCACCAGTAATAATATTTAAACATTTTTATCAGCTTCTACGCTAACGTAGTCTCTTTTATATAATGCAAATGCGCTTATGAAAAATACTAATACAGCTAAATAGATTCTTAAAATTTTAGTAAACGCAAAAGCAGAATCTACCATTTGACTAATTACGAATGATAATAAAAAGAAAAATGCATATTTTGCAATTACTGAAAACGCTTCTTCTCCCAGCATATTTTTTATAAAATATAGAAATGGACACATAAAGAATATAAAAAATCCAACAAAACCTAAAATACCAGTTTCCGATAAATAAAACAACAGTAGATTATGAGGATGCGGAATATGTTTTTCTTTTGCTGCAGAAAGCATATATTGATTATCATAAAGTTCTCTAAACCGCTCTCCTCCTATACCTATACCAGACCAAACATTATCCTTAAACATATTTAATGAAGATTGCCAAATATAAATACGTTCCACTGTATAATTTTCTGTATAATTAACAGTATGATTTATCCGACTTATAATATAATTGCTATTTCCTATTATAATTATCAATGCACACATTATAATTATAGAATATCTTTTTACTGTCAGTAAATATGGTCTTCCATTAACTAAAAAAGCGATTATCAGAGCCAGACCAAGTCCTAGCCAAGAACCTCTTGACTCAGTCATTAGCAATGCAACCCCACTTAATAAAAAAACGCCAAGATTTAATATACTTAAGTACTTAAAATTTGTGAAATATCTTCTAGCTACCAAACATATTGGCATTAACATCAAAATTTGTACGCTAACAAGATTAGGACCACCAATAAGTCCAGGAACTCTACCCATATTAATCATGCTCGCATATATATACTGAATTGCAATAATTAAAAGCGCTATTATATTTGCACTCCCAAAAACTATTATTCTCTTTTTGTCTGATAATAAAAAACAAAGCATTCCACCTATAACAAAACATTCAATAAGTCTTCTAAGAGATGAAATATCTTCAGGATTACAACCATTCAAAACTACCGTAAGCGTTACCAAAAACATAAAAATTATTGTTGGAAGATAATATATTCTTTTAATGACTTGACTTATAGCTAGTTTATTTACTACAAAATACTCATAGAAAAATAGGCAAATTATCAATATATTCATTACCCTAAATAACATCAATGTATTGATTGACATTATATATAAAAATAAAAATATATTTACAATTAACTCTCGTTTTGTCATTTTCTCACCTTAAATGCAGCCTTTAGTTTTAAGTATTTTAAATAATATTTGATTCCATTTGAAATATTATTTTTACAAAAATAATATTTAGAAACCTCTTTTATAAGTCTATAATTTTGAGGTATCGCAATTGGTTCTTCCATTGGAATATCTGCCCATAAAGAATTCTGAGAATATTTTTCCCAAACATCCCTTGACGCGACTTTACATAATTTCCAAGGTTTCTTCTTTCCAATGTAGTGTCTGATAACAACATTTCTCAATGTATAAAGAATATTCTTCGGCCAAAAATTAAATTTTTCCTTTATATATTTTGTCCGGCCATCTAATACAATATTCAATATACCCTGATCCCAATCATCTATATAACTAGCATATTTTATTAAGATTTTTAGACATCTTTCCTTAACATTTTCTTTTTTCCATGTATTAACGTCAATAAACATTACTCCTGCATTGAAATATTTTCCATCTTTTAGATTATAAAGCTTATTTCTACGTTTCGATTCAGACGGATGCCTATCATCTACAACTGCAACAAATTCTTCTTTTGTAAAATTTATTTCATAAAATTCATTTAACGAATTAAGGCATATAATGTCAGCATCCAAATAAAGACATCTATCCACATCTAATTCATCAATCATACATAACCTAAAATATACGCTTTCACTAACCCCACTATTAGGAGGAAATTTCTCAAAAAAACTACTATCCAAATAATATATCTTAATACTTTGCTTATATTTTTCAGACAACTTTTCAAATTTGTTTAAATCAATATTTTCGAAATAGTCGGTAAATATATGTAATTGTAAATGCAAATCTCTATTATTTTCAAAAATAGATGTAATCGCTACACCTAAAGGTCTGCAAAATTTACAATTAACTCCAAAACAAATATGTTTTACATTGTCATGTTTCAAATTATCATTAAATTCTATCGTTTTCTTTACAAGACTATTATGGTTCATACTCTTATACCACCACTTTCTAGAATTATTTGTAATTCTTTGATAACATCACAAGGATTAATATCAAACAAGCAATCCCTCCCGAATGGACAAACGGTAAGTTGACAGCCACGGCAT
>URQL01000215.1 GCA_900550005.1 uncultured Erysipelotrichaceae bacterium | reverse complement strand
TCTAATAATTGTTGAATATTTGTAGCTAAGCTTTCATTGATATCCATTGTTTGTTTTGAACCATCATTACGTTTAGCCACAACGACATGACCGGCTTCTATATCTTTTGGTCCAATTTCAATACGAACTGGAATACCACGCATTTCAGCATCACTAAATTTCCATCCTGGTGATTTATCGCTGGCATCCACTTTAACACGTAATCCAGCAGCTTTTAACCTTGCTTCGATTTCATAAGCTTTATCTAAAACACCTGGTTTTTGTTGTTGAATTGGGACGATAATCACTTGTGTTGGTGCAACTCTTGGTGGTAATACTAACCCATTGTTATCACCATGTACCATGATCACAGCACCTAAAATACGTGTTGATAATCCCCATGAAGTTTGATAAACATATTTTTGTTTATTATCTTTATCTAAGAATTTAATATTAAATGGAATTGAGAAATTTTGTCCAAAATAATGAGAAGTTGCAGATTGTAATGCTTTACCATCATGCATTAAGGCTTCCATTGTATAAGTTTCTTCGGCTCCAGCAAATTTTTCTTTTTCTGTTTTACGACCAGTTACCATTGGAATAGCTAATAAGTTTTTAGCTAAATCAACATAATAACCATGAATTAATTTTACTTCATCACGAGCTTCTTGTTCAGTGGCATGAATTGTATGACCTTCTTGCCATAAGAATTCAGCCCCTCTTAAAAATGGACGTGTTGTTTTTTCCCAACGTACTACTGAACACCATTGATTATATTTTTTTGGTAAATCACGATAAGAATTTACGATTTTTGCATAGTGTTCACAAAATAATGTTTCAGAAGTCGGGCGGACAATAAGCGGTTCTTCAAGTTCATCTAGACCTCCACGTGTTACTACAGCACATTCAGGAGCAAATCCTTCGACGTGATCCGCTTCTTTTTGTAGTAATGATTGAGGTATTAACATAGGCATATAAACATTATCATGCCCTGATTCTTTAATTTTTTTATCAAATTCTTCTTTTACTCTTTCCCATAAAGCATATCCATAAGGACGATAAAAAATAAATCCTTTGATACTTGAGTAATCCATTAATTCTGCTTTACGACATACATCTGTATACCATTTAGCAAAATCATCTTCCATTGCAGTAATTGCATCAATTTTCTTATTGTTTGCCATAATTCTCTCTCCTTCTTTTTAATACTTTATTATATTAACAAAAATGTCTCTAACTTACAACATTTTTTCCATTTAAAAAGAGTATCTCTAAGATACTCCTAGTGACGACCTACACCGCCTCCACGACTACTCCCGCCTCCGCTTGATCTTGACGTTGATCCACGTGATGAAAAGCTTGATCCGCCACCCATTCTTGGTCCTGATGAGCGAGGTCTTGATGGTCCTGGACCTCCCATCGGTCTACCCATTGGTCTAGGTGGACGCCCACCAAAATGAGGTGGTGGTGGAGGTGGCATATGTGGATCATGATAATAAGGTCGATAAGGTCGGTGATAATAACGTCTTCTTCTTGGCCTAAAAGCACTAAGTAAAATCACCAAGACAATAAATCCAATCAAAATAGGCATAAACATCCCTCCTTGATTTGATTCTTTTGAAACATAAGAAGAACCATAATAACCATCTAATTTATCATAGATATCATTAAAAGCACCTAAAACACTTTGGTCATAATGCGTATGATTATCTACCATATCATTAAAATCATTATCATAAACAACATCACTTAAAAATGAAGTTGTAACAACATTTTCAATTCCCCTGCCTTGCATGATCCAATAATCATTTTGTTGAGCCACAATAAGAATAAGTACTCCATTATTCTTCTTTTTATCACCAAGTCCCCAATCATTAAATAAATCATAGGCATAATCTTCAATATCTTGATTATCCGTATAATCCACTGTTACAACAACGATTTGCGCTCCTGATTTTTCATCTAATGCTTTTCCTTTTTGATTAATTTCATTTTCTGTAGATGACGATAAAATACCTGCATCATCATTGCAAAATTGACCATTATCTTGTAAAGAAACAGCATGAATTGGCGTAATAAAACTAAATAGTAATAATAAGACTAAAATATGTTTGATCCATTTCATAATTTATTCCTTACGCAAATAGCGGTATGTTTCCTTTCCCTACAAGATGTTTCGTAATAGAAAGAGGAAAAGAGGATAAATCCTCATTCACTTCTATTGCCAATTCATTGTAGCTACTTGCACTTCTCATAATTAATTCATAACAAGATAAAAATTGTTGATTAATCTTATTTAAAGTACGATCTTGTTCTTGTGTTAAATCAAATTCCATTAATGAATCATGTAAACTTTTAAACTCTTCTTGTAAAGAAGTAAATGCATCATATTTTTGTTCGATATCATTGGTTTGATTAAATGTATCTAAAGCTGCTTGTAATTCATCAATTTTTGATTGATCTGCCTTACGATCTTTAGAGAATTGAATCAACTGACCTGTATAATTAGCCTGATTTTGCAATTCAGGTAAAATTTGTTGACTATAAATTGTATTTACTTTCTTGACATGTTTATTGATTGAAAGAGAATTTCCTAATAGTATTGATAAGACAATCATAACTACAGTTATGATTGTAGCTGTATGTTTATTTTTTAAATCCATATTAAGAACGGATATCCAATAGTTTTTGTTTTAGTTCTCCTTCAATACGTTGTAATTCTTTTTCTGCTTCTTGACGTTTTTGTTTACCTTCATCTTGAATTTTAACAACTTCATCTAAAGTATCGATAAGAGATTGATTTGTATGTTGTAATGTTTCAATATCAATAATACCTCTTTCAGATTCTTTAGCAGTTTCAATTGTTCCCATCTTAAGTGTATCTGCATTTTTCTTTAATAATTCATTTGTCATTTCTGTTACTGAACGTTGTGCTTCCATAGCTTCTTTAGAATGTTGTAATCCTAAAGCTAAAACCATTTGTGATTTCCATAATGGAATTGTATTAACGATTACAGATTGGATTTTTTCAGCCATTAATGTATCGTTATTTTGTACTAAACGGATTTGTGGTGCCATTTGAATTGCTACAATACGTGTTAATTCCAAATCATGAATTTTCTTTTCAAAACGATTGACCATACTTGCATAATCATTTGCTGCTTGTGTGTCTTGTTGATCACCTGTTTGTTTAGCTTTTTCAACTAATTTAGGTAATTCTTCATTTTTAGCTTTTTCTAATTTCTTTTTACCAGCTAAAATATAAAGAGATAATTCTTTATAATTTTTCATGTTTAAATCATACATTTGATCTAGCATGGCAATATCTTTTAATA
>URQL01000214.1 GCA_900550005.1 uncultured Erysipelotrichaceae bacterium | reverse complement strand
TTTAAGTCCTGTGCGTCTACCAATTTCGCCACCCGGGCTTTTTATGATGGAGGTTCCAACCGGACTCGAACCGATGATCGAAGAGTTGCAGTCTTCTGCCTTACCAACTTGGCTATGGAACCGTCTCTCTCGTTGACTGCCTGTATATAATAGCATGGATTTATTTAATCGTCAACAGTTTTTTGAATATTTTTTTAAAAAAGAGAAGAGGATTTTTCCTCTTCTACTATTTAGAAATGATTTTAGTCCATAATACTGAGAATTTTTCTTTGATTTCATTAGATTGAGCGACAAATACTTCATCTAATCCATCTAAATCTGTACGAATTGAATAAGCCTCATTATCACTGTATTCTTCTTCTCTTGCTTCTTTAGCTGCATTAATATTAGGTGTTAAGTACCCTACTTCTAATGTATTTGATAAAGCATGTTCATCATCACACATATAGTTAATAAAAGCATGAGCTAAATCAACTTCTTTACATTCTTTAGTAATAACAAAACCATCAAACCATACGTTTGTTCCTTCATTTGGTAAATAGAAAGCCATATTTTCATTTTCAGAGATGATTTCTGCTGCTGCTCCTGAATACATAACAGCAATAGCTTTTTCACTATTTTTCATGTTATCAATTCCATCATCGCTAACGTATACAGGATCCATTGTTTCTTTTTGGTTGATCAACCAATCATAGGCATCTTGTATTTCTTGATCATCTTCTGTATTCATTGAATATCCTAAAGCTTTAAAAGCGCACATGAATGAATCTCTTACTGAATCATACATATAAATATTTCCTTTATATTTTGGATTACGTAAAATTTCATAACCTGCTTCTAAATCTTCTTCGTCCACTTTTGTTTTATCATATAAGATACCTACATTTCCATAGAAGTATGGTACCCAATATTCATTATCTAGATCAAATGGTTGATTCATAATTGAATGATCTAAGTTTTCATAATTAGGAATTTTTGACCAATCGATTTTTTGTAAACGATCTTCATTGATTAATCTTTCAATCATATAATCTGATGGTACTAAAATATCATAAACGTTTCCACCTGTATATTTTGTATACATAGATTCGTTTGAATCAAATGTTTCATAAATAACTTTGCAATCATATTCTTTTTCAAATGCTTTAACATTTTCTTTATCGATGTATTCCCCTGCATTAAATACACGTAAAACTGGTTTTGTATTTTCTTTAAATAAAATACCCCCACCAATAATAACACAACAAGCAAGTGCAACATATCCCACTTTTTTAATACTAATTTTCTTTCTAAGAGCACTAAGTTGTTTTCTAAAAATAAATGGAATTAAGTTAAATAAGATAAGTCCACCCATAATCACAAATACAACAATAGCTGATAAAGCATTGATACTAGGATTAATACGTTTAGCCATATTATAAACAGCAATCGAAATATTTTGTACTCCATTACCAGTAACAAAATAAGAAATAATAAAATCATCAAATGACATTGTAAAAGCAAGTAATGCTCCTGAAAAAATAGCTGGTTTAATTTGTGGTAAAATAACCTTAATCAGTGCTTGAAAAGGTGTTGCTCCTAAATCCATTGCGGCATCTGATAAATTTGGATCTAATGCTTTTACACGTGGTAAAACATTTGTAATAACAAAAGGTGTACAAAAAGCAATATGAGCAAGTAACATTGTCATATAACCTTTTTCAATCTTAAATGCTGCAAAAAATAGCATTAAAGCAATCGCTGTAACGATATCTGGATTTAAAATAGGTAACTGATTAATTTGTAAAACAAGATTACGAATCACTTTTTTACTTTTTGATAAACCAATTGCCGTTAAAGTACCTAAAATCGTCGAAACAATGGTTGCAATAATTGCGATACTCACAGATACAAATATTGCATTCATCATCTCATTATTTTTAAATAATTCTTGATACCAATAAATCGAAAAACCTTTAAAATTTGATAAAGATTTTGCTGAGTTAAATGAGAAGACCACCATAACCAAGATAGGTAAATATTGGAATAATAAACATAATCCAACAAGGGTGATCGTTGATAAATGATGTTTCTTTGCCAATTTATTTATCCTCCTGACTTTGTCCTGTATATTTTTCAATACGGTTTACTCCAGCCATCATTAAAATAACAAGAACAGCTAGAATCATAGAAACCGCACTACCGAAGTTCCAATCTCCAATTTGAACGAATTGTTGTTCAATAAAGTTACCGATCAATGCATATTGACCTCCACCTAATAATTTTGGAATCATGAAACTTGAAATTGATGGTAAAAATACCATAGTAATTCCTGTTAAAACACCACTTAAAGAAAGTCTAAAAGTAATGTTCCAGAACGTTTGAAAAGGATTAGCTCCTAAATCATAACTTGCTTCAATCAAAGAATGATCCATCTTTGTTAAAGCGGTGTGAATAGGTAAAATCATAAATGGCAAGAAGTTATAAACCATACCAAGTACAACTGCAAAATCAGTATAAAGTAAGGTTGCTGGAGGTAAACCAACAGTCATCAACATATTGTTTAAAATCCCATTACTTCCTAAAATAGAGATCCATGCATAAGTACGGATCAACATATTGATCCATGTTGGAATTGTAATTAGTAAGATAAGTAAGGTTTGTGTTTTTTCTTTACATTTTGAAATCAAATAAGCAACTGGATAACCTAAAATCAAACAGATCACAGTTGTGATTAATCCTAAACCAAATGATTTGATCAACACTTTAACAAAAACAGGATCAAAGAATTTAGCAAAATTTTCCAATGTGAAAGTAAGCGTCAATACACCATCGCCACCACTTCCACTCATAAACGCATATAATGCGATCATAAACATCGGTAAAAGGGTAAATAGAAATAACCAAGCGACATAAGGAATAATGAGTTTTTTATATTGTTTCATTAATAGCTCCCCATTTTATACATAACATGGATATCTTCTGGATAGAATGTTAAGTCAACTTGTTTTCCTACTTCAACATAATCTGTTGTATGTATTAAATAACGACGTTTATCTGTTTTAACAGTAATTTCGTAATGTACCCCTTTAAATAAAATTGTTTCTACTTCCCCAGACATTTTACCTTTTCCAAACTCAACAATGTCTAAATCTTCTGGACGTAATACAACGTCTACTTCTTCATTTTCATCAAAACCATAATCTACACAATCAAATTCATAACCATCAAAAGAAACAAGGTAATCTTTGATCATCACCCCTTCAACAATATTGCTTTCCCCAATAAATTGAGCAACAAAACGGTTTTCTGGTTCATTGTAAATATCGATTGGT
>URQL01000213.1 GCA_900550005.1 uncultured Erysipelotrichaceae bacterium | reverse complement strand
TATAATAACATCGATTACAACTACATTAAGAACAATAATAAATACATTTTTTAAAGAAATAAGGGACATTAAGATAGCCATAATAACAATAGCGATAAACATAATCAATAAGGTTGTTGTATCTTTTAGATAATTACTTACGGTATCATAAGAGATAGCTTGATTATTTAAGTAAATCGCATTGGTATCTAAATTATAGATTTCACTAAGTGTATCAACAGAGTCAGATCGATGTACTTGTTTATCGTAAGCAACGATTGTTGTTTGAATAACATGATCATTTGAACTTACATAAACAGGTGAAGTATTCATTAAAGATTTCATTAAATCGGTAGCTTCATAAATACCAACAACTTGATAAGTTTTTGATTCTGTATTTTCAAAAGTATCCACAGCTGTTTGGTAAGGGACAAGATTAAGTGAAGTATTTGTACCTTGATCTAAAGTAACTTTATCTCCTACTTTTAAATTGAGTGTATTTTCAACAACAATCTCACCATCTTGTAAAGGCATAGATCCTTCAATAAGATGAATCGGAGAAACATCTTCCGCTTGTTCTAAATGATGAAAAGCGAGTAATTGATCTTGATAATAAGCATATTCACCTAATTCCTCATCATAAGTTAAAGTATGACGCGTTGTCGTCTGTTTAATCGAACTATCAAATAAATAATGATATTGACCTGTCGTAATTGAATTAGGTATTTTAGTTAATGAATAAATATTTGTAAAAAGGGTTAGAGAAGTAAAGATAATTGCAACACTTAAAGAGATGGCAACTAAACTTAGTAATGTTCTTTGTTTTTTCTTAAAGACATTGACCCAAGCTAGCTTACGAATATATTTACTTGCTTTCATGACCATTTCCTTGTTTTGAAATTGCTTCTATAAACATCTTTTTACGTTTTGTTGTCATCCATCTAGCACCATCAAAAGTATCAATAAATTCAATTAATTCTTCTTTAGATGAAATTAATTTGATTACTTTTTTCTTTTTCATATTTTTAATTTCAATTGCCTTATTCTTTTCAAAAGCTTCCATACCCTCACTAAATAAATTGATATAAACTTGAATAATAGCATCTAATTTTTCTTTTTTATCTTGATTATTATCTTTTAGGTCTTCATTGTAAACATGTAAGAATACACGAAGCATTTCACTATAATCAATAATGTAATTTCCACTCTTGAAATCCCATTTTTCATATTCTTCATCAATATTGACATTAAAATCCATATTGTTTAATTTTTCTTGTGCACGTTGATAGATTTCATCTTTATTTACTCTTTTGATTGCACTTTCTTCAATTGGTTCGTTGATTTGATCCGTTGTAAAATCTTTAATGATATTACCGTCTTGAATTTCAAGGACACGATCAGCATAACGTGCTAAATTTAAGTCATGAGTGATCATAACGATCGTTTGATTATATTTCTTACTTGCTAATACAAGAAATTCCATAATTTCTTTGGCTAAACGACTATTTAAGTTTCCTGTAGGTTCATCCGCTAAAATAATACTTGGTTTGTGAATAAGCGCTCTGGCAATCGCAACACGCTGTTGCTCACCACCAGACATTTTACTTGGATAGAAGTCAAGACGATCTTTTATTCCTAATAATTCAACTAATTCATTAAAATATTGGCGATCTACTTTCTTTTCGTCAAGCATTAATGGTAATTCAATGTTTTCACGAGCTGTTAATACAGGCACTAAATTAAAGAATTGGTAAATGATCCCTACTTCACGGCGACGAAATAATGCAAGACCTTCTTGATCAAGTTTTGTTACATCTTTCCCATTAATGATAATTTCACCAGACGTTGCATTGTCAACACCGGCCATAAGGTGCATTAAAGTTGACTTTCCTGATCCTGATGTTCCAATGATACAGACAAATTCACCTCTTTCAATTGAAAATGAAGAAGGTTTTAAAGCTTCTACCTTGATATCTCCACTTCCGTAGGTTTTACTTGCGTTTTTTACATTTATAACAGCCATAATTTTCTGCCACTCAAATAATTTTATAATTTATTTTTTTCTACAAAGTCGTTTTAGATGGCTTAACTTTGCGACTAAGCTTTTCATTTTTATTTTGAGTGGGCTCTCCTTTCTTTAAATTCTTTTGATTTCATACTTTTTTATAAAAAAGTATAGCGTATTTTAACTAAAAAACTCCTCCTAACTTGTCATATAACGTTTTCTATTGTAATCCTTTCCAAGAAAAAAATCAAATTATATAATAATAACTCAGCTTTATTTTGCTGAGTTATTTGTTGTTTCTGATTGTTTTTCTTCATTACGTTTACGTTTGTATTCAATAATAAACATAACTTCTTTCAAATCTTCATCTGGCAACTCTGTTAATAAACGTGCAATGTTCGCAATATTATAATAATCATATTTTTTTCCACTCATAATTTCATCAACACTACGTCCATATAAGTTAGATAAAATTTTAAGTTCTCCTACTGTAACATCACGTTTACCATTTTCTATATCTGAAATAGCTGAATGGGGTACATTCAAGTATGCAGCTACTTCTTTTTGAGTTAAATGTTTAAAATTACGATATACTTTTAATCGTTTTGCTAATGCTATATCAATTGCCATTTTGTTTCACCTCAAATTTAAGAATATCATAAATCTAAAGAAAAATCAATTTAGAAATATTAAAAAGTTTAAAAAATGATATGGTCAATATGAATTGATATTTAGAATATCATTGAAAATAAAACCAAATCATTTATAGATTTTCGATTTCACTCTTTTATAAATATCTATTAATTAGAAATTTACATTTTGAAATATCCTAATGTTACATCAATTTGATTCGTTAAATTACCATTTTGTTTTGTTTCAAGTTGCATCTTAAAATCATCAATAACTTTTTTAACTTGATTTGCATCTTCAAAAGTCATTTTTAAAACGATAAAGTCAGCTTGTACACCTTGTAATTCATTAATGTAAAGTGTTTTTGGATTATAAAGATGCATACGACATTGAGAATCCATTTTAATTGGTAATGCTTGATTACGACGATCAATCAAAGTATAATTTCCCTTTTTACAAAGATTACATCCTGGTGTTTTTTTACCAAGTAAACTTTGTGAAATCGGACAATAATTAGCAATCATCATTTCAACTCGACCATAAGTAACGATCCCCGTTTTATTTTGCGTCTGTATCGCATTGATTTGATGTTGTGACATTTCTAATGATAAAATGGTTGTTTTATTCTGAATTAATGGATGTTGTAAGCTATAAGAATTTGTTAAATTTAAAGAAGTATCCAAAATAAGCTGATGATCTTTAAATGCTTCAATTCCCCCCGTGTCTCCTACTAACAAGGTATCACATAAGTTATA
>URQL01000212.1 GCA_900550005.1 uncultured Erysipelotrichaceae bacterium | reverse complement strand
TTAAGCCGTAATGTTCTTAATTTTAATAAGTTACTTATTGATAAGAATCGTTATCAATCTATTTTAGATGTTGTTGATGCTTATCATGAACTTTACAATGAACATGAAGGAATTAAAGAAGGAATCGTTTATTCTTATTTACCATTATCTAACGAAGAAGTAAGTAAGATCCAAGAAGCTGTTTCTAAAAAAATAAATTTAAAAATTTTACTTAAAAATGAAATTGATGAATCTTTATTGGGTGGAGTTAAAGTGGTTGTTGAAAACCATGTAATGGATGGCTCTATTAAAAACAGAATGGATTTATTAAAACAAGAGTTATTAAGAAAGTAGGTGAAATGAGTGGGATTAAGACCAGACGAAATCAGTTCAATTATTAAAGAACAGATTAAACATTATGATGAAATCGTTGAAACTAAAGATATTGGTAAAGTAATGACGATTGGTGATGGTGTATCTTTAATTCACGGACTAGATGATGCGATGTTAGGTGAATTATTAGAATTCCCTAATGAAGTTTATGGAATGGTAATGAATCTTGAAGAAGATTATGTTGGTGCGGTACTTTTAGGTCAAAGTGATGAAATCAAAGAAGGCGATGAAGTTAAACGTACTGGAAGAATTATCGAAGTTCCTGTTGGTGATGAAATGCTAGGACGTGTTGTTAACCCACTTGGACAAGCAATCGACGGACAAGGTGCGATTGCAACAAATAAAACAAGACCGATTGAAAGAGTTGCCCCTGGGGTAATGACAAGAAAATCAGTTAGTGTTCCTTTACAAACAGGGATCACTTCAATTGATGCAATCATTCCAATCGGACGTGGTCAACGTGAGTTAATCATCGGGGATCGTCAAACTGGTAAAACAGCGATTGCGATCGATACAATTTTAAATCAAAAAGGACAAAACATTTATTGTGTTTATGTCGCTATTGGACAAAAGAACTCAACTGTAGCTCAAGTAGTAGAAAGATTACGTCAAGGTGGAGCTATGGAATATACTACGATCGTTTCAGCATCTGCATCTGAACTTGCACCGGTACAATATATTGCACCTTATGCAGGATGTGCTATTGCTGAAGAATGGTTAGAACAAGGTAAAGATGTATTAATTGTTTATGATGATTTATCTAAACATGCGGTTGCTTACCGTACAGTGTCTTTACTTCTTAAAAGGCCACCAGGACGTGAAGCTTATCCAGGGGATGTATTCTACTTACATTCAAGATTGCTTGAACGTGCATGTCGTTTAAATGATTCTTTAGGTGGAGGATCAATCACGGCCTTACCAATCATTGAAACACAAGCCGGAGATATCTCAGCATACATTCCAACAAACGTTATTACAATTACTGATGGACAAATCTTCTTACAACAAGATTTATTCAACTCAGGATTTAGACCAGCAATCGACACTGGACTTTCTGTATCACGTGTTGGTTCTGCAGCACAAATCAAAGCGATGAAACAAGTATCAGGTTCTTTAAAACTTGAATTAGCACAATTTGCTGAAATGCAAGCCTTTGCTCAATTCGGTTCTGATTTGGATGATGCTACTAAAGCAACATTAGATCATGGACAAAAAGTACGTGAAGTATTGAAACAAGCTCAATACTCTCCAAGAAGTGTAGAATCTCAAGTTATTACATTATTTGCTTTGAAAAATGGCTTTACTAAAGTTGTTCCAGTAGATAAAATTAGTTTATTTATGGAAGAATTATTACAAGAAATTTCAAATAACCACAAAGACTATTTAGATGAAATTGTTGAAACAAAAGTCATTTCTGATGAATTAGACGCTAAACTTAAAGATACGATGAGTGAATTTGTAACACGTTTTATGAAATCTCAAGGTCAAGCAGGGTAGTCATTTATGGCAGGAATGCAAACGATCAAACGTCGTATCAAATCTGTAGAGTCAACTAAGAAAATTACGAAAGCAATGGAATTAGTTGCGACTTCTAAGTTAAGAAAGACAAGAAATCAACTTGATGAATTAAAACCTTATTACAATACAGTTCGTTCTACAGTAGCTGAAATTTTAGCAACAAACAATGGAATGAACGATAGTGCTTATTTAGCGAAAAATGATGTTAAAAAGAGTGCTTATGTTGTAATTACATCAAGTTTAGGTTTATGTGGTGGTTATAATGCCAATGTAATTAAAACAGCAGTCGATCAAATTCAAGAAGATGATTTGATTTATGTGATTGGTACAAAAGGATATCATGCCTTAACTCGTATTAATCAAAATGTGAATTCAAATTATGTTCAAATCAATCAAGATTTAAACTTTAATGATGTTGTACTTCTTGTAAATGAATTAAAACAACTTTATTTAGATAAGCAAGTCGGAAGCATTAAAGTGATCTATACAGAGTTTGTTAACAATTTAAAATATGTTCCACATGCTGTAACTTTGATTCCCGTAAATACAAATGAATTTAAAAGCGTAGAAGGTGTGCACAAAGATACGATCTTTGAACCAAGTCCTGAAGAAGTTTTAGATCATTTAATTCCAATGTATTTACAAGCTGTTATTTACGGTTATTTAGTTGAATCAATAACAAGTGAAAACGCGTCAAGAAGAACATCAATGGAAAATGCAAATGATAATGCAGAAGAATTGATTAACAACTTATTATTAAAATACAATCAAGCTAGACAAACAGCGATTACGAATGAAATTTCTGAAATCGTTGCTGGTGCTAATGCTCAATAGAAGGAGGCAAGGCGATGTCCGAACAAAATATTGGAAAAATTGTTCGTGCCGTTGGACCGGTTGTAGATGTTCAATTTGCACCGAATCATCTACCTTTATTAAATACAGCAATTCGTATTCAAAATGGTGAAGAAACTTTAGTTGTTGAAGTTGCTAGCCATATTGGAGAAGATATTGTTAGATGTATTGCCATGGGTTCAACAGACGGGTTAAAACGTGGTATGGATGCCCTAGATACAGGAGCACCAATCACTGTTCCAGTAGGAGATCAAACATTAGGACGTATGTTCAATGTTTTAGGTCAACCTATTGATGATAAAGAATTTTCAACTGATGGTGTCAAAATGATGCCAATTCACCGTAGCGCCCCAGATTATTCACAACAAAGAACAGAAACTGAAATTCTTGAAACAGGGATCAAAGTTATTGACTTAATCTGTCCATTCATTAAAGGTGGTAAAATTGGGTTATTCGGTGGTGCCGGTGTAGGAAAAACTGTACTTATCCAAGAGTTCATTAACAACATTGCTACTGAACATGGTGGATTATCTGTTTTCGCCGGTGTTGGAGAACGTTCTCGTGAAGGGAATGACTTATACTATGAAATGAAAGAAAGTGGCGTTTTATCTAAAACATCACTTGTCTTTG
>URQL01000211.1 GCA_900550005.1 uncultured Erysipelotrichaceae bacterium | reverse complement strand
AAAACAAGCCGGTTATAAAAAAGGGATGCTATGGGTATTTGAAGATAATTTAAAAGCAAGAAAATTTTATGAAGCCAATGGATTTAAGAATACATATGAAATAAAAGCAAATATTCAACCCATTGAAATCAAATAGGAATTAAATATGGAGTAATAAATTATGAATGATCAAACAAAAAAGATAGCTTATTTTCACTTACCAGGTTTATTTGAATTCTATGAATTCTATAAAGCCTTTTTATCTATCTACAATACACACCCTGAATACTTTTATGATTGGTGTAAAATCAGTTCTATTTATGGTTCACCAGAAGATTGTATTTGGAGTGGTGGGCGCATTGAATACAGTCAAGTTGATCCTAAAAAGGTACTTGAACTCACACAGAAATATAATATTTCAGCACGTTTAACTTTTAGTAACTCATTATTAAAAAAAGAACATTTGAATGATTTAAGATGTAATGAACTTTGTAAATTATTTAATCATTTTTCACATAATGGGATCGTTGTTCACAGTGATTTATTATTAAATTATTTAAAAGAGACTTATCCACAACTTTATTTTATCTCTTCAACAACCAAAGTCATTACTGATTTTAAAGAATTGATTCAGGAAAAGTGTCAGGTTTCTTAGATTTTAAATATGTTGTACCTGATTTTCGTTTAAATAAAAGTTTTGAACAACTTCAAAAATTAACACCTAAACAAAAAAACAAAGTAGAATTTTTATGTAATGAGTGTTGTAATATTCATTGTAGAGAAAGAAAAAAATGCTATGAAACAGTAAGTAAACAAAACTTAGATGAATCTGTAGAAGATCATATATGTCCTTATACAAACGAAGGTTATCGCTTTTCTAAAGCAATGGAAAATCCAAGTTTTATTCGTTTAGAAGATATTCAAAATAACTATTTACCGATGGGATTTTCTAATTTCAAAATTGAAGGGAGAAGTTTAGGCAGTGCTTTAATTCTAGAATTTTTACTTTATTACTTAGTCAGACCAAAATATCATATCCATATACGTGAAACCCTCTATCTCGATAACACACTTGATTTATTTTAAAAAAGAAAGGAAGAATACAATGAACGAATATAAAAATAAACACTTTTTCTTAGAATATGCAAAAATGGCAGAAATGAAAATGGTTTAAAAAGTGCTGGTGAATGGCACCAATTAGAACCTTTAATGCCCATATTAAAAAAATTAAAAGTATTAGATCTAGATTGTGACTATGGATGGCATTGTAAATACGCAAGTGACCATGAAGCAAAAGAAATCCTAGGTATTGATGCAAGTCAAAGAATGATTCAAGAAGCCATCAAAAGAAATTCAGGAAACAATATTCCTTACCAAGTACAAGATATTGAAACCTTTAAATATCCTAATAACTATTATAACTTTGTTTTATCCAATTTAGCTTTACATTATATTGAAGATTTAGATTCTATTTTAAAAAAAGTTTATTCTACACTTGTACCTGGTGGCACTTTTCTTTTCAATATTAAACATCCAACATTTACAGCTGGAATCACCCAAGATTGGATATAGGATGAAAATGGTCAAATCAAATATTAGGACATTGATAACTATGATTATCCTGGTAAAAGAGTAACTCACTTTCTAGGCTGTGATGTTCTAAAATACCATCATACCCTTACCCAAATTATCACTGGATTAATTCAAGCTGGTTTTCAAATTGAAGCTGTTGTAGAAGCTTTTCCACCTAATGAATTATTAGATATTAAAGGGATGAAAGATGAATTTAGAAAACCAATGATGTTACTTATGAAGGTAAAAAAGAATTCCTAGTTTAAAACTAAGAATTCTTTTTAATTTCAATTGCAAGATCTGGGTAATTTGTAATCAATCCATCCACTTTATTTTCAATTAAACGTTTCATATCTTCACGTTTATTCACCGTCCAAGCATTCACTTGAATTTTGTTCTTATGACATTCTTGAATATAATCAGGAAAAGCACAATTAGGATAGAAAGGATGTAACGCATCTGCTTGTAATTGCATTGCATAATGCCAAGGTTGATATAATCCTTCCATATAAAGAAGTCCAATTTTTACATTTGGATCTAATTCTTTCATTTTCATAACAGAGTAATGATTGAATGAAGAATAAATAATTTGTTTTTCCACTTTATATTCTTTTACTAATTCTAATACCTTTTGTTCGATCCCTGGATAAGGAAAGAAATCTGTTTTTAGTTCAATGTTCAATAATGTTCCTGTTTCTTTGATTAAAGCAAGTAAATCAGCAAGTTTAGGAATCTTACATGTTTCATATTGTTCCATATGATTATTCGCATTTAGTGTTTCAAGGGTTTCATAATCATAATCTTTTACATAACCAATTCCATTAGTTGTACGATCTACTTTTTCATCATGAATAATAACAACTTCTCCATCTTTTGTTAGATGGACATCGGTTTCAATAGCATCCGCCCCCATTTCAATAGCTAATTTAAAAGCTTCCATGGTATTTTCGGGAGCATACCCGCTTGCTCCTCTGTGTGCAATAATTTTAGTCATGTTGTTTCACCTCACAAAAATTATAGCACAAATAAAAGGTTACATTTTTATTTTTTTCAAAAAGTGATATAATAAAAGAGCTTACAAAAGGAGTTGAATTATATGTTAAATATTTTAATTTGCTGTGGTGGCGGATTCTCTTCAAGCGCTATGGCTACAAAAGTATAAAAAGATATTGAAGAAAAAGGATTACAAGATGAAGCTCATGTTGAATTTTATCCATTCTCAATTGCTTATCAAGTGATGGATCGCTTTGATTTAATCATGGCTTGTCCTCACTTAAAATTCTCAATTAAAGAATTCTTACAAAAACATCCTGATGCGATTCCAATTTATTTATTACCACCTAAAATGTATGGAACCATGAATATTGAAGATGTAATTGAAGATGCTAAAGGGGTATTAGAAGGTTATAAACAAAATCCAATGAATCCATTCCATTTTCCTGGTGAAGATAATGTAATGCGTATTCGCCGTTCTACAAGTTACGCTAAAAATTCCTAAATAGTTTTACTTGAAATAAAACTTTGAAACATGCTATAATATCAAGGAAAAGGAAGCACATAATATAGTTTCATAGTATCATTGGTATTAGAAAATTGTATTATCATGTTATTGTTTACAAAAAAGTCTAATATTCAATGATTTTTTTATACACAACATCGCACTTCTTTTTAATAACTTATAGGAGGTACTACAATGAGTACAGGTAAAGTAAAATGGTTCAACAAAGATAAAGGATACGGATTCATCACTGATAGTGAAACAAACAAAGACATTTTTGTTCATTTCTCAGCTATCAATGCTAAAGGATTCAAAACTTTAGAAGATGGTCAAAACGTAACTTTC
>URQL01000210.1 GCA_900550005.1 uncultured Erysipelotrichaceae bacterium | reverse complement strand
AAAAACTCGATCCACATCTTGTCTTTTTCCTTCTAAAGAATCAATTAACCATCGTTCTTGATTACTCAATTGAATCTTATTTTGCAAAGATAATTGTTCAATTTGTGTTATTTTCTCATCTATATATTTTTTCTTAATTTTTCCCCTTAATTCTGATTCTAATAAAGTAACTAAAATTAAAACAGATCCATAAATAAGATCCTGTTGGTTATTTCTTTTTAAATTAACTAAATCATTATATGCAACCTCAACCATACTTTTTGTTGAAATAGGACCATTCTCACCTTCTGCTACTACTTTTAACGCATTTCCTCCATAATCAAAAACATTAAAACTGATCTTTCCTAATAAAATCATATCATAAAAAAGGATAACATTCTTCTTATCAAATTGATCATAATAAAGGATATACTGAATAGATGATAAGTCAAAATCTATATTTTTTATATCTTCATCACACATTTCTTTTATTTCTTTTAAAAAATCAAGTTGTTTTTGTTTATTACAATAATTATTATAATTTTTAAATTCAATTATCTTTTTTTCACAATATTTCCTAGCATCATTCTCATTAATACACGTTAACCCTTGTTGAAGATCAAACATAAATTTTTTTTGTAAAATCATATTTACTTTCCCTTCTATATATTTAATATTTATTCATATAACCATTTTCAATATATTTTTTAGCATCCTTTAAAAAACTCCAAACAATCAATACCATAATCATTCCTATTGGAAATGCTGCTATAATACTTACTGTTTGTATATTACTCATAGAACTTTCTGAAAACACTAATGCTATAGGAAGTGCGATTAATAATAAGCACCATAACAACTGTATTTTTTTATGTGGTTGTTCATCCTCTTCTAACTTTTTATAACTATAACAAGATGCTGTATATGCAATCGAATCAAATGATGTAGCATAAAAAGCAATCATAGTTAGTAATACCCATACTAAAATGACACTTGAACATGGTAATGATTTCAATATTGTTATGATGATTGAATAGGTATCTCCTGTAGCAACATATTGAGTAATCAAATCAAAGATACCTGTAACTTGTAATCCCATACCATAATTTCCAAATACAATAAAAGATACTAATGTTGACCCAACACCAAAGACATATCCACCAAGAATAACTTGTCTAATCGTTCTACCTTTAGAAATACTTCCAATAAAAAAAGGTGCAGCTACACACCAAACCATCCAATATGCCCAATAATAAATAGTCCAATCTTGAGCAAAGTTTGTTTTTCTAAGTGGATCTGTATAAGTTGCTAAACCTATAAAATTTTGAACCATTCTTCCTAAAGATTCGACTCCTGTTTCGATAATATATCTTCCTTGACCACTAAATAATATAACAAAAATCATTAAACCAAAAAATAAATAAATACAACCATTTGCTAGTTTGCTTATTCCTTTAAACCCATGCAATAATGAATAAGTATAAACAATACATGTAATGAGAATAATCACAATCGTTATAAATGTCCTACTTAGAGTTATTTTAAACAAACTTTCAATAATAGTTGCCATTAAAGGTGTAGCAACTGAAAAAGTAGTTGCTGTTCCAGCTAGTAATGCAAATACAGCTAATAAATCAATTATCCTTCCAATAATACCATCTGTTTGTTTTCCTAAAATAGGTCGGCATGCTTCCGAAAATCTCTGTCTATTTCTTTTTCTAACATGTAACATAAATCCAAATGCAACAGCTAATACTAAATAAAATCCCCATGGAATAAAACTCCAGTGAAACAATGGGAATACACCTGCCCATTCTTGTATACTTCCTAATTCTTCAATATGTGGATTTGTAGCATACATTACCCATTCTGAAAATGAATAGAATAAAATATCGGCTGCTAAACCACATGTAAACATCATAGAACCCCATGCAAAAAAAGAATACTTAGGCGTTTCATCTTGTTTTCCTAAAACAATATCTCCATATTTTGAAGCACATAAATAAAGAGAAACAAAAAAAATCCCTAATCCAATAATAATATAATAAGTTCCGAATGTATCACCAAAGAAAAAACGAACTAAACTTAAAATAACATTAGATTGTTTAGGTAAAATTATAAATAATAAACTTAATCCTACAATGATCACAATTGGCATCAAAGTTATCAACCAATCTATTTTTTTCTTATTTATCATTTCATTTCCTCCAATTTGCCTGTCTCATAGATATATCTGTATTTTTTATTTGATAAAAAAGTAAACCCAACTGCTTCGTTATTTTCATTTTTAAGTGATTTAATATTCTTAGTCCACCAACATCTATATCTCCAAAGTGATAAAACTCTGATAAATTGTTATATATTTTATAAAGTGATTTCAACAAATTTCTTCTTGCTTCATTGTGATAACCACCTAAATATATAATTATAGCTTCTTCTGCATTAAATCTGTTAAAGCTTGTAAGATTTTCTATGGTTATAATCTTTGATACTTTATCACAAGGTATAAATTGTAGTTCATTCAAATCTAAACTGCTTATTCCGATTCCATTTGTAAAGGCTTCTAAGTTTACAGTATTACCTCTTATAGAAAACGCTCCTACTCCTTTAATTGTTATAAATGATGGATTTTTTAGTATGTTAAATTCTGAGAATAAATCTTCTACAGACATATACTCCTCTTTTTCCTCACTAAAATCTATTATTATTTTCTTTATTTTCTTTTCTAATGCTTCTAACCTTTTGGAATCATTGTACAACTTTACTGATAGTTCTCTTAGGAATATTTCCTCTTTGTTGCTCATTACAGCTTCTACACCAATCAAAAGCCATTCTACTTCTTCTAGATTTTCATCATTGATATATTGCTTTATTCCTTTGTTCTCATTTAACCGTGAATTTATATACTGTGCAAACCTCATTAATGTTTCATGTTTATCTTGATATTTAAAAAGCAAATCTAAAAGATTATTACTCTTTTCTTGCTTTTTTACCCTTTTTAAATAGTTATAAACATTATCTGCATTCTCTTTTACAAGCTCTACACTATTTATAAGATGCCCTATTTTATTTTTCCATGAAATTCTTATTAAGTTCCTATTCTGTAAAGCTTCACAGGTATCATTTATTATATAGAAATAATCTCCATCATCTTTGAAATAATCTGGCAATGTAGTTTTTGAAAACTTAAATTGTATTGTTTGCTTTATTTAATCCAATATAACTTAATGAGTTTTCATATTTATCTAATAATGTATTTAGTATTATATTTTCATACTTATTCATTAATTTCAAACCTCTCTACATAACTGTATTTACCATCCTTTAATACTAATAAGTTAGTATTAACCTTTGGACCTATATATTGAATTTTTTCTGGAGGTGATGCTATTATAATTTGTAATGGTAAATTGGTTAGGAATTT
>URQL01000209.1 GCA_900550005.1 uncultured Erysipelotrichaceae bacterium | reverse complement strand
TTTATGTACCTTATTCATTAGTTAGTGATTTTATTGATACCTCTTCCATTTATGTTGGTATTGTCGAAGCAAAAGAGATTAATACTTTGAGAACTTCTTTACAAAATGAACAAATTGGTGTTTGTAGTGATTTTTTTATTACTGATGTGATGTTGGAAGAAACAAGTAGTCGAATAAAACAAATGAGTTTAATGTTTTCAGTTACCATTGTTATTTTAACGATTTTATTTTATTTTTTAGTCTATTTTAAATTAATGGTAAGTAGAGAAAAAGAAATTTGTATTTTAAAAGCAAATGGACTAAGTCGTTTACAATTGTTTTGTTTATTTATGCAAGAATTAGGGATCCACTATTTGATTATTTTTGGAATAAGTTTACTAGAAATGATTTTAGTTCAAGTCATATTTTTAACTGTTGTTCACTATAATTTTCATTTTATAACTTTGGATAATATTTATTTTTTAGTTATAATGACTTTAATGATTATGATTATACCAAGTGTATTTACATTGCAAAGAATTACACACAATAGTCCAGCAAAATTATTAAGGAATTAAAAAGAGAATTAGTAATGTTTGAACATTCTAATTCTCTTTTAGTTTATTGAGCTTCAATAACTCCAGCTTCTACTTCAACTAAATGTTGACTATAGAAAGCTTTCATTGCTTCGATTGCATAATAAGTATCTTTAACTCCAGCAAGTTCATAACATGAGTGCATTGCAAGTTGAGCTAAACCAATATCAACAGAAGCGATACTTACTTGATGTGAAGAAATACTTCCAAGTGTTCCACCACCAGGTAAGTCAGAACGGTTTGTATAGTTTTGATAAGGCACATTTGCTTTTTTACAACAGTTGATAAATAAAGCAGCAGACATGGCATCCGTTGTATAAGATTGACGAGCACTATATTTAATAACAACTCCTTCGTTCATATAAACACGATTGATAGGATCAGCAAGTTCAGGATTGTTTGGATGTGCTGCATGTGCATTGTCAGCAGAAACGATCATAGAAGCAGCTAAAGCACGTTGTAATTTTTCTTCATCATAACCTAAACCATTATTAATTCTTCTAAGTGTGTCGATTAAGAAAGTAGATGCAGCCCCTTGTTTTGTTGAACTTCCAACTTCTTCGTTATCTGCCATATAGAAAACGTTAATAGATTGGTCATTTTTTCCAGCTAAGAATCCATTTAAAGTTGAGTAAACACATTGTAAATCATCTAGACGTGGTGAACCAATGAATTCATCATTTAAACCAATAATTGTTCCTGAACAACGAGGATATAAATAAAGTTCTGAAGCATAGATTGCTTCTTTTTCTACATTTAATTCATTAGCAATTAATTTATCAAATGCATCTGCATCTAAAGATGAACTACCAAGTAATGGTAACATATTGATTTGTACATTATATTTTTTTCCGTTATTGGCATCACGATCAAAGTGAATAGCAACATTAGGAATGATTAATAAATCACGATCGACATTAACAAGTTTTGTTTCAAAACGATTACCATTTTTAACGATAACACGTCCTGCTACAGATAAAGGACGATCAAACCATGGTGCACATAAAGCCCCACCATACATTTCTACGTTTAATTTTTGATAATGTCCATCAGATTCAATTTTAGCAATCGGTTTTACTTTAAAAGTAGGTGCGTCACAATGAGCAGCTGAAATATTAAAGCTGTATTGACCTAAATTTGTACCAATTTCAAAAGCAATGATTGCTGTTGTGTTTTTAGATACAAAATATTTATGTCCGGCTTGAAGATCCCAATGGCTACCTTCTGTTAATTCTTCAAATCCTTCTTCTTTTAATTTTGCTTTTACAGTAGCATTAGCATGAAAAGAAGTAGGAGATGCGTTAATAAAAGAAATTAAATCTCTTGTAATTTGTTTTTCCATAAAAAACCTCCTTAATACTTTCTCATTATAGCACTTTATTATTATAAATAGATAGAATTATTTGGAATTTTTGATTAATTGTATTATAATATCAAAAAGAAAAAATTTCTTTTTTAATGAGGGGAGGGATAAGATGAAATTTACAAAGATGCATGGATGTGGAAATGACTATATTTATGTTAATGGAATCAATCAAGATGTAAATATGAATGCTGATTACATTAAAGCCATTAGTGATCGTCATACAGGTATTGGTTCTGATGGAATGATCGTTATTTTAAAATCAGACAAAGCAGATTTTAAAATGAGAATGTTCAATGCCGATGGTAGTGAAGGTAAGATGTGTGGTAATGGTATTCGTTGTTTTTCTAAATTTGTTTATGATCACCATTTAACTTCTAAAACAACAGTAAAAATTGAAACCTTAGCTGGAATCAAAACAGTTTATATGCATGTTGAAAATGGAAAAATGAAATCAGCACGTGTAGATATGGGTGAACCTAGTTTTGATTGTAAGCAAATTCCGGTAGAAAGTACTTTACCAAAGATGATCGATGTTCCTTTTGAAGTGGGAAATAAGATGTATCAAGTGACTTGTATTTCGATGGGAAATCCACATTGCGTTACTTTTGTAGATCAAGTCAGTGATTTAGATTTAAAAGAGATTGGACCATTATTTGAATTTGATTCACGTTTTAAAGAATCGGTAAATACCGAATTTGTTGAAAAGGTGCGTGATGATTACGTTAAAATGCGTGTCTGGGAACGTGGCTCAGGGGAAACAATGGCATGTGGAACAGGAGCTTGTGCTGTAGGGGTAACGACAATGCTTCAAAATCCACAAATTAAAAAAGTTACTGTTGAACTTTTAGGTGGATGTCTAGAAATTGAATGGGATAAAAAAACAAACCATATCTTTATGACCGGTCCAGCAACAACAGTTTATGATGGAGAAATTAAATAAGAGGGGGAAGAAAAAATGGCATTAAATACTGCTGAAGAAATTATTCAATTTATTCGTGATGCAAAAAAAGCAACACCAGTAAAAGTTTATGTAAATGGAACTGATTTACCAATGGATACATCTATTCGTGTGTTTGGTACACCCGATAGTCGAGTTTTGATTGGTGATTATGATAAAGTAGCGACTTACTTAGAAGTCAATAAAAATAAAATTAGCGATTCCTATTTAGAAAATGATCGTCGTAATAGTGCCATTCCTTTATTAGACATGACAAAAGTCAATGCACGTATTGAACCAGGTGCATTTATTCGTGATCATGTTGAAATTGGGGATAATGCTGTTATTATGATGGGAGCTGTCATTAATATCGGTGTAAAAATTGGTGAAAACACCATGATCGATATGGGTGCTGTTTTAGGTGGACGTGTAGAAGTCGGAAAACGTTGCCATATTGGTGCAGGTACCGTGTTAGCTGGAGTTATTGAACCACCTAGTGCATCACCTGTTATTGTGGAAGATGATGTTGAAATTGGAG
>URQL01000208.1 GCA_900550005.1 uncultured Erysipelotrichaceae bacterium | reverse complement strand
TAGCATTTTTAATCAAATAATGATGGACTAACTTTTCAAAAATGTCCGCTGTAGTTCTACCATCCTGACTAGCATTTTCTGCAAAACGAGGTGTTCCAGTAAAGCCAAAATATTGTGCTCTTGGAAACTTTTTCTTTATCATTTTATGCATTTCACCAAATTGGGATCTATGACATTCATCTATGATAAAGACAACCTTTTTTCCTTCAAAGCGATCAATAACATCCTGATATTTATCATTTTTACACGCATTAGACATCTTTTGGATTGTTGTAAGAATAATCTTCTTTGAAGAATCCTTCATTTGAGCAATCAATGTGTCAGTGCTATCAGTCATATCAACCGTATCTTTCTGGAAGCGATTGAATTCTTCAATGGTTTGACTATCCAAATCTTTTCTATCTACTAAAAAGAACACTTGAGCAACTTCTCGGTTTGTACTTAATAACTGACTTAATTTAAAAGATGTTAATGTTTTTCCAGAACCAGTTGTATGCCATACATAAGCATTGTTATTTGTTTCGTATGCTCGTTTCATTAATTCTTCTACTGCATAATATTGATATGGTCGCATAACCATTAGATTTTTTTGTGTATCATCTACAACCATATATCTAGAAATCATCTTAGATATATGACATTTAGGTAGGAAATCTAATGCAAAATCATATAAATTATCTATACGATTATTATTTTTGTCTGTCCAATAGAAAGTGTATTGGAAGTCCATTTCTTTATCACTATTTGCAAAATATTTAGTATCAATTCCATTGCTGATAATAAATATCTGAACATATCTAAAAAGATCATTTAACGAATGTTTCTTATAACGAATAACTTGATTAAAAGCTTCTTTAAAATCAATACCTCTTCGTTTAAGTTCTATTTGAACAAGTGGCAACCCGTTGATAAGTAAAGTGACATCGTATCTATTTTCATACTTTCCAACCATAGTTACCTGATGAGTGACCTGAAATTCGTTTTTGCACCATTCATTATTTTTAGTATTAAAAAGTTCTATGTATTGAGTACTGTCATCATCCATTGTTATATCTTGAAGACTTCTTAAGGTTTTAGAACTTCCGTATACACCTTTCCCTTGAATTTTTACTAATAATCGCTCAAATTCTTTATCAGACAATTCATGACCATTTAATCTTGAGGCATTATGTTTATTGACTTGTTTTCTAAAATTCAAGTGCAAATCATCAATATCATTAATTTCAACAAATTCATACCCATCTGCACATAACTGCTTTATTAAATTATCTTCTAAAGTTTTTTCACTTTCATATCCTAAATTACTGCTCATTTAATATCCACTCCAATCTCAAAGCTTTAACATTAAGGATTCTACAAACTAAAATAATAATCTCTTATCTTTTGCGACATTAGATATCTTCTTCTGGCTAAAAATTCATAATAGGTGTTAACATCGTAATTTACAAATTCGTCAGGAATGCAGTTTTGTTTGAATGATTCATTCAATTGTTCTTTAGTTAGTATTCCACCAATAACCGATTTTTTAGATTCTATTTGTTCAAGAATTTTTGTCATATAAATATTTGGTGCATCATCTTTTATTTGAATATTAATTTCAGATTGGGTAATCGCATAATTTGCAATTTGATTGTATTCAGACCTAGAGTTGTGACCATTTCTTTGTAAATATTTTTTAGGGAAAAGATGGTGAATATCTCCTCGGTTAGAAATTAATGCTCCTACAGTAATTTGGCTAGATAGAAAGCCTTTATCACCTGAATGCACCTGAGCCATTAAATATAGTTTGAAATATGGACTACTTGCAACGGAAGTGTTTAATCTTTCAGGTAGTATATGTTTCCAATAGGCATCTGATAATTGTCCAAGTTCAACACTCTTCAAATATTCCTCTGGGTTATTTGTATTAAAACGCTTAATATCATAATCAAACATGGATTCAGGAGAACCAGAATATCTTCCTGTAAGAATTGATAATACAAGCCATTTTCTAACTACTGTTTCTATAGTGTTAGGATGAACACCTTTATCTCTAAGCAAGATGAATAGTGCATATGCAAAATTTAAAGCATTATCAGATCTGATTAAAGAAGCATCAATAATTCCAGCTGATTTCAAAATCATCATATAGCGATCGTAATTTGTTTTATTAACAAATTTCAACACACCAGCATGCAATCTATCGTAAGATTTTTCCGCAATTTCTTCTTCATAATCACGTGTTTCAAAATTTCTTCCAGATAATAAATTCACTAAATCTGATAATTTTCCTCTATGAAATTGTGAAGTGAATGCAACACGTAAAATATCAGTATAAGACGGAGAATATATATCATCTGTATTATTGGTAATCCATTGAATTTTATTAAATTCATCCAATTTTGCAAATTCTTGATCATTAGACTTTATTACTTCTAAATCCATAGGTCTCTGATTTAAATGACAAAAATAATCAATTGTTTTTCGAATAATATCTCCACCATATTTTTCATTTGAAGATATTTTGCTCATTGCAAAATCGGCTTGAGATAGTACTGTTCCTTTTGAATTAATGCGAATAAAAATATCTGTTACTGTTTCAATATCTAATTCTTGATTTAATTCAATAGCACCTATACTGTTTCCTAAAATTCCTTTCAACTTAACAAGTGTATTGTTAATATCAGAAGGATTTGAATCATTTTGGTTACCATACTGTATAGCAAAATTAAAACAATTGAAATCAGGTTTAAAAACTTCAGATATATCATTGATATATTTATTGTCCTTTTCGAGTGCCGGATTACAAACTTCAAATTTTTCTTCAAGTGGATTAAATGAAATTCTAATCGGAATTTTTTTGTATTCCTGATTAACTACTTCTTGCCCAGTGATTGCTGCAGTTAGAGCTGTAATTCGTTGTTGCCCTTCAATAACAATTTTTTTACCGTTACTAAAAGTACCGTCTTTTAGTTTAACGTCTGGATTTTTCCATATTATTATGTAACCTACTGGATAGCCTTTATATAAAGAATCCATCAAATCTCTTACTTTACTGGCTTCCCAAACAAATGGTCTTTGCATTTCTGGAATTGCAATTTCGCCACTATTGATCCAAGAAATAATATTTTCAACAGAATGATTGTTAACACTATACTTTGCCATTTTATTCTTCCCCAACTATCTCTACAATATCATCAAATGTACAATTTAATGTTTTACACATTTTAATTAAAGAATCCATTGAAACTGTTTGATTCTTTGAAAGTTTTGCTAATGTTCCAGGAGTAAGTCCTGCAATCTTCGCAAATTCAGTTTTCTTCATACCTTTATCAATTAATAATTTAAATAAACGATTATAACTAATTTCCATATGATTAGACTCTCTTTCTTTATTTTTAATTATAAAGGAATTAGGTATAAATAGAAACACAAATATCACTATTTAGTGATATTTCAGATT
>URQL01000207.1 GCA_900550005.1 uncultured Erysipelotrichaceae bacterium | reverse complement strand
TTACTTCATGGACAAGTAGCAACTACTTGGACAAAAACAACAAATCCAAATCGTATCATCGTTGTATCTGATCGTGTAGCTCATGATGATTTACGTAAACAAATGATTGAACAAGCTGCTCCTCCAGGAGTAAGAGCACACGTTGTACCAATTAACAAAATGATTCAAGTAGCAAAAGATCCACGTTTTGGAAATACAAAAGCATTATTATTATTCGAAACACCACAAGATGCTTTAAGAGCAATCGAAGGTGGAGTAGATATTAAAGAATTAAATATTGGTTCTATGGCTCACTCTGTAGGAAAAGTTGTTGTTAACAAAGCCATCGCCATGGACCAAGATGATGTTGAAACATTAGAAAAAATCAAAGAATTAGGTGTTACTTTCGATGTTCGTAAAGTACCTGCTGATTCTAAAGAAAACATGGATAGCTTACTTAAAAAAGCTAAAAACGAACTAAAATAAAAAATAGGAGGAAAAATACATGTCTGCAATAACAATTGTATTAATTATTCTAATCGCATTACTAGCAGGTATGGAAGGAATCTTAGATGAGTTCCAATTTCATCAACCACTAGTAGCGTGTACTTTAATTGGCCTTGTTTCAGGTCACTTAACTGAAGGAATCATCTTAGGTGGTTCTTTACAAATGATCGCCTTAGGATGGGCAAACGTTGGAGCTGCCGTTGCTCCAGATGCTGCACTTGCTTCTGTAGCATCAGCTATTATTATGGTTTTAGGTTTAAGTGATGGTACAGTAAATACACAAACTGCAATTTCTACTTCAATCGCTGTAGCTGTTCCTTTATCAGTAGCTGGTTTATTCTTAACTATGATTTGTCGTACAATCGCTATCCCACTAGTTCACTTAATGGATGGTGCTGCTGCAAGTGGTGATTATCGTAAAGTTGAAATTTATCAAATTTTAGGTATTGTAATGCAAGGTGTACGTATCGCGATTCCTGCTGCTGCATTATGTATTGTACCTGCAGATGCTGTAACAAATGTATTAAGCCAAATGCCTGCTTGGTTATCAGGTGGTATGACTGTTGGTGGTGGAATGGTTGCCGCTGTCGGTTACGCAATGGTTATCAATATGATGTCTACTAAAGAAACTTGGCCATTCTTTGCTATTGGTTTTGTATTAGCTGCATTAAGCGAATTAACATTAATTGCCTTAGGTGCATTAGGTGTTGCAATCGCATTAATTTACTTAGGATTAAAAGAAAATGGTGGATCAAACAATGGTGGTTCAACAGGATCTGGTGATCCGCTTGGTGATATTTTAAATGACTATTAATCTTGAGGGAGGAAAATAAAATGGCAGAAAAAATTAAATTAAGTAAAAAAGATCGTTTATCTGTAGCATGGCGTCATCAGTTCCTTCAAGGATCTTGGAACTACGAACGTATGCAAAATGGTGGTTGGTGCTACTCAATTATTCCAGCTATCAAAAAATTATATAAAGATCCTAAAGATAGAGCAGATGCTTTAAAAAGACATCTAGAATTCTATAACACACATCCTTATGTATCTGCACCAGTTATGGGGGTTACGTTAGCCTTAGAAGAAGAAAGAGCTAATGGAGTTGACATTAATGATCAAGCCATCCAAGGGGTAAAAGTAGGTATGATGGGTCCTCTAGCTGGGGTTGGAGATCCAGTATTCTGGTTTACTTTAAGACCAATCTTAGGAGCTTTAGGTGCTTCACTTGCTCTTAGTGGAAGCATTGTTGGACCATTATTATTCTTCTTCTCATGGAATATTATTCGTATGGCTTTCTTATGGTATACACAAGAATTTGGTTATAAAGTAGGAACAAGTATCGCAAAAGATATATCAGGTGGATTACTTGGAAAAATCACTCAAGGTGCTTCAATTTTAGGTATGTTCATCATCGGTTCACTAGTTCAACGTTGGGTAAGTATTTCATTTACACCAATCGTATCACAAGTAACTCAAAGTGAAGGTGCTTATATCGATTGGTCACAAATTGGTAGTGGTGCAGAAGGAATTAAATCAGCACTTACACAATACGCTTCTTTAGGAGCTACAGGATTAGATCCAGTAAAAGTAACAACTCTACAACAAAACTTAGATCAATTAATTCCAGGTTTAGCTGCTTTATTACTTACATTACTTTGCTGCTGGTTATTAAAGAAAAAAGTTTCACCTATCGTAATTATCATCGCATTATTCATCGTTGGTATCTTAGGACGTTTAGTTGGAATTATGTAATATAAAAGGAGGATAAAATAATGATTCAATCACTCAACTCAAAAGTAGATTTAACTATTGATGGTACTTCTTATTTAGGTATGGCAAATTATGGTAAAATCATGATTGGAGATCATGCTTTTGAATATTATAATTCTAAAAATCATAAAGATTACATTCAAATCCCTTGGCAAGAAATAACAGGTATAAGCGCAAGTGTCTTATTTAAAGGTAAATATATTCCACGTTTTGCTATTCATACAAAAAGTAATGGAAATTTCATCTTTTCTACTCGTAACAACAAAAAAACATTACGAGCAATAAGACAATACATTGACCCACAATACATGGTTAAATCACTTAGCTTCTTTGAGGTATTAAAAAGAGGATTGAAATCATTATTTAAACTTCGCTGAAATGTTCAATACATTTCAGTTTTTTTATATAAAAAATAGCGGTTCAAGTGAACCGTTATTTTAATAAACTATCTAATACTTTAATCATTTCATCAATTTTTTGATCACAATCATCACTATTAACCGCATCATGGACACAATGTGTCATATGGGCTGCCAATACTTCTTTATTAGCTCGTTTTAATACCGCTTCACAAGCACTAATTTGATGAGAAATATCAATACAGTAACGATCTTCTTCGACCATTTTTAAAATACCATCAATTTGTCCTCGTGCGGTTTTTAATAAACGTGTGATTTGTTTTGAATCAGCTTGCATAACTACTCAATTCCTTTGTAAGTATAACCTGCATCTTCAATAGCTTGTTTTAAAGTAGCTTCATCCACTTCTCCTTCAACATAAGCACAATTGTTTGCTAAATCTACAGTTGCTTTTACACCTTCGATCCCATTTAATGCTTTTTCAACATGTGCTTTACAATGTTCACACATCATACCTTCTACTAATACTTTTTTCATTTCTTTTTCTTCCTTTCTTACTTGTGTTTTTTCTTGTTTAATTTGTACTAATTCATGTTTTGGTTTAAAGAATCTTAATCTAAGTGCATTAGATACTACAAAGACACTACTAAGCGACATTGCTGCTGCCCCATACATTGGATCTAACAACCATCCAAATACATTATAGAACACCCCTGCAGAAATAGGAATACCTATCACATTATAAATGAATGCCCAAAATAAATTTTCTTTAATATTTTTGATTGTTGCTTTTGAAAGTTCATAAGCAACAACAACATCTTGTAAATCATTTTTCATTA
>URQL01000206.1 GCA_900550005.1 uncultured Erysipelotrichaceae bacterium | reverse complement strand
TATGAATAATACAAGATATCATCATGAAGTTTATTTGAGCAATCCTAGAAAACAAAGCGCAAGTAAATTAAAAACAGTGATACGACATCCAATTAAAAGAAAGGAAGATCTTCATGAATAAGTATATTACTTTAACACTTGAAAATATCGATCAAGAACATCTTTGTTGTGCTATTGCAGATAAAAAGCATCAAAAAGGCGTAGAATTAAAAAAACAATGGATAAAATCTAAATTAAATGATGGTCATGTGTTTAGAAAGCTAGATGTTCGTGGTAAAACCTTTATTGAATATGAGCCCCTTAGAAACGGCTTGGGTGCCAATTATTGGCAAAAATTACATGTATATTTACTGTCTTTGGGTTGCTGGAAAATTCAAAAATAGAGGAATTGGTAAAGAACTTCTTGAATATGCAATTAAGGATGCTTATCAAAAAGGAAAAAATGGAATTTGTACCTTAACTTCAAAAAAAAAATGTTTTAAGTGAAAAGATACTTTTTGAACATTTTGGATTTAAAGTCATTGACTCTGTTGGTGATTATGAATTGCTTGCTTTAACTTTTTAAGAAGGTGGCTACCCACGATTTAGTGAAACGGTTAGAAAAGGAAATATAGATTCCAAAGTATTTACAATTTATTATAGCTTAGCTTGTCCTTATGTAAATTATCAAGTTGGAGAGTTAAAAAACTATGCAAAAAAGAATTCAATTTATTCAAGTTGATACTTTAGAAAAAGAAAAGAATGTTCCTTGTGTTTTTAATAAATTATAAATTATTCTGAATTTGCCAATGACGAAATAGAACAAGCATTATTGAATATTCTTGAAGATGGTGTAATAGTTCAGATGTAATACAAACTGAAAGACAAGTATTAAACATTAAGGGCAATATCACAATAATTGATCTTATTCAAAACGAAAATAATGTAACCATCACATTTAAAAACATCAGTAAAAGTGAAATACAAGTTCAATCACAAGACTTATTTGAACGTTTTGTCCAAGGCGATCGTTCTCGTCATAGTGAAGGATCTGGCTTAGGCTTAGCAATCGTAAAAACATTTACTGAAATGCAGCACGGAACTTGTGATTTAAATGTGGATGGAGATCTATTTAAAGTCACACTTACTTTTCCAATAACAAATTCTAACATAATTTAACCATTCTATTGACAATTTTGTAGTCTATGATATTGATCAGAAAGGAGGATCATATTTCATATATTTTTCATACCAAACCTTATATTAACATTTATATAACTAAAGCCAAAAGAGACCCGTCCTATAAATCTTTTGGCTTTTGCGTATAAAAAAAGATGAGTCATGCTCATCTTTTTTTGCCTATTGCTAGGCCATTTGTATTAGTGGGGGTCTAGTCTTTCTGTTTAGTAAATAAGATTTTTTGATTTTTTCAAATCTTATTATCACAGAAACGAAAGTAGATTGAAATTGGCTTTCTAAACTAACTCTACTCACTAATAAAAGTGGAACGTCTATGTTAATTAATACATGCAGTGGATATGTCAACATATCTAAACGAATAATTACTAACCCATATAGGATAAGGGTCAACACAACTAACAAATCAGCCATTTTTCTTCATCTCCTTTCTCTCTCCTTTTCCTCATCTATATAATAGCACAACCCTTTTTATATTGGTAGCGATTTCTCAATCTTTTCATTTTTTGTAAATTTTTATTCATGACTTTGCAAAATAGCATCTGCTTGTTCTTTTGTAATGTACTGATTCTTAATCATTCTTTTTAAAACTTGTTTTTGCCTTTGACTTGCTAAAGTAGGTGAATTCGATAAAGAATAAACGGAAGGTGCATTGGGAATTCCTGCTAATAAAGTTGATTCATAATCATTCATTTGACTAGGTACTTTATTAAAATAGCCCATTGAAGCATCATAAACACAATAATAACCATCACCAAAATAGATGCTATTTAAATAGAGTTCCAAGATTTGATCTTTACTGCATACTTTTTCAATGGCTTGAGCCATAAAAACTTCCGCTACTTTTCTTTCAATCTTTTTTTCCTGAGTAAAATAGACATTTTTAGCGAGCTGTTGAGTAATTGTGCTCCCTCCTTCAACATAACTCATAGCTAATAAATCGTGGTATAATGCGCGGCTAATCGCGTAAATATCGATTCCTGAATGACGATAATAGCGTTGATCTTCAACCGCAATAACAGCATTAATATACATTTGAGGTAACTCTTCAAGTGTCGTATAATTTTCATTATCACAAATATCTTCAACCATTTGCATTATTGGATATTGTACTAATGCATGATCATACATCACATAACCTTTATAAATTAAATAACTTGTTATAAGTAAAACAAAACTTAAAATAAGTAAGAGGATTTTTTTTATTTTTTTTAGCATATTATCACTTCCAGCAATTATCATAACACGTTTGTCTTTTTTTGTCATTTTTGTTAGACTACAAAAACCTTACAATTTTGTAATAAAAAAAGAGCTTAAAGCTCTTAAAAGATAAAAGCATCATAAATCGCTTGAATAGCTTGTTCAAAATGCTTATTTTTGACACCAATAATGATATTTAATTGTGATGAACCTTGATCCATCATAACTACATTGATTTTATGATCAGCCAAAGCTTTAAAAACCTTTGTTGCAACACCATAACCGTTTTTCATTCCTCTTCCTACTACAGCAATTAACGCGACTGATGAATTAAGTTCAATAGAATCTGGATGAACTGCTTTATGTAATCCAGCCAATACTTCTTGTTCTTTTTCAATAAATTCATTCATACTAACAACTAAAGTCATGGTATCAATACCAGTAGGCATATGTTCTAAAGAAATATGTTGATCTTCTAAAACTTGAAGTACTTTTCTAGCAAAACCAATTTCACCATTCATCATTTCTTTTTCAATTTGATTAATGACACCATATTCTTCTCCCGCATCAACCAGTGATTTTATTTCCTCACGAGATACTTTTTCCTCTAAATCCGTGTCACTCATTCCAATGACTCGAAGTAATACGTTAGTCGATAAAGACAAAAGTTTAACGAAAGGTTTGGCAAATTTAAAAACAAAGACAATCGGTCTCACCGATAACATCGCCATCTGTTCTGATTTTTGTAAAGCAATACGTTTAGGCACAAGTTCACCAAAGACCAGTGTAAAATAAGATAAGATTATGGTAATGACTATTATTGAAATAGATTGTGCATAAGGTATACCTATCTGTGATAAGGAAGCACCAATAACTTCTGAGATTCCTGTAGCTGCTGAAGCACTTGAGAAAAATCCTGCTAATGTAATCCCCACTTGAATGGTTGATAAAAACTTATTTGGTTCTTCTAATAAATCAACGAGTAAGGATGCTTTCTTATTTCCGTCATCTGCTAACATTTTAATTCGATTTCGATTGACCGATACAATCGCCATCTCCGCTGACGCAAAAAATGCATTAAATAACGTTAGTACTAAAATCAAAATAAATTGTGACACTAAGCT
>URQL01000205.1 GCA_900550005.1 uncultured Erysipelotrichaceae bacterium | reverse complement strand
ATTGGAGATGAAGAAATTATGAAAAAAGAATTAAATAAACTAATCATTTCTGGAATAACCGGTTCACAAAACGAAGCGAGAATTACCCTTGTTGGTGTTGATGGTACAAATGACTCTTCAGCAAAATTTTTCAAACGTATCGCTGAAGAAGGTGTTAATGTAAATGTATTCAACCAAGCACTTGTTGGCGGAGGAAAAATGGATATTTCATTAATTGTTAAAGATGAAGATTTACCAAAAGTCATCGATGTTTGTAATGAACTTAAACAACCATTAAAAGCAAAAAGAACCATTGTTCGTGGTAATATCGGTAAAGTATCGATTATCGGAATCGGAATCAAAAATAACCAAGGAATGTTTGATAAAGTCTACTCTACTCTAATTAAAAATGACATTTCAGTAGAAATGACATCTTGTTCAGAAATCAATATTTCTTGCTTTATTGATCGAGATGATGTAAAAAAAGCACAAGCAGTTTTACATGAAGCCTTTTTAGGCGATAACGAAATGTAGGAGGAAATATAAAAATGAAAAAATATAAAGTTGCTATTGTCGGTGCAACAGGTGCCGTAGGTCGTGAAATGTTACGTTGTGTTATTCAAGCATCAAATTATTAGCTTCTAGTCGTTCTGCTGGAAAAACAGTTGAACAAGATGGGCTTTCTTTTGTAGTAGAAGAATTAACAGAAAATTCTTTTGAAGGAATCGATGTTGCTTTCTGGTCAGCTGGTGGAAGCATTTCTGAAAAATTTATGCCTTATGCCTTAAAAGCAAAATGCATCAACATTGATAACACAAGCCACTTTAGAATGGATCCTAATGTGCCTTTAGTTGTTCCTGAATGTAATAGTGAAGATTTAAAATGGCATAATGGAATTATTGCAAATCCAAACTGCTCAACCATTCAAATGGTTTCAGCTTTAAAATCATTGGATGATGAATTTGATATTGAAAGAATTATCGTTTCAACTTACCAAGCCGTTTCTGGTGCAGGTGTTGCAGGTATGAAAGAATTACATGATCAAACTCAAGCCATCATTGAAGGAAAAGAAGTTGTTGCTAATACTCTTCCATGTGCTAGTGACAAAAAACATTTCCAAATCGCTTATAACTGTATTCCTCAAATTGACAAATTTGATTTAGACAATCGTTTTACTAAAGAAGAAATGAAAATGGTTAACGAAACAAAGAAAATTTTCCATAAAGATATCAAAGTTAATGCAACTTGTGTCCGTGTTCCTGTTCTTAGAGGGCACTCTGAAAGTGTTTATATCGAAACAAAAAAACCTATCGATGTAAATAAAGCTTTTGACCTTTTATCTCATGCAACAGGTGTTGAATTAGTCGATGATATTGCTAATCAAGTATACCCTATGGCGATCGATCATGTTGGAAGTCCAACAGTTTATGTAGGACGTGTTCGTCAAGATTTAGATAACGATCACGCTTTAAGTATGTGGGTTGTGGCAGATCAATTAATGAAAGGTGCTGCTTATAATTCAATCGATATCGGTTTAAAAATGATTGAAATGGGATTACTTTAAAATTAAAAAAGGATTTACATTTTATGTAGATCCTTTTTTAGCTTTTTATAATCTTCTTTTGTTAAAATATTCATTTCATTTTCTTCTATAATACCATAATAAGTTTGATATTTACCATAAGCATAATGTTTAAAGCCACATTTTTCCTGAACTCTTTGCGATTGGTGATTCTTTAAAAAATGTCCACACAACAAAGCATCAAGTTGTATTTGTTCAAATAAATAGTCCCTGATCGCTTCAACTGCTTCAGGCATTAACCCTTGTCCCCAATAATCTTTAGAAAGTACGTAACCTAGTTCTCGTACTTTCTTTTTCATTAAACCAGGATATAATTTTTCATTATAAGGTTCCACCCCAATCGAACCAATCACCTTACCCGAATATTCAATCGCCAATGTTTTCTTTTCATTAATAAACAGCTCTAAAATTTTTAGTGTTTCCTCTTTATTTTGATGAGGAAGCCATCCCGCCATTTGTCCTACTCCATCAACAGAAGCATAAGCAAAAAAATCTTCTAAATCTTCCTTTGTCCAAGGACGTAAAACTAAACGTTTTGTTTTAATTAAAGTTTGACTTAAATCGATTTTAGGATTCATGCTCTTTTCCTCCTATTTATAATTGGATAACGATTCTTCTAAACGTGCAATGACTTGTTCTTTTAATTTAGCTGGTTCTAAAATCGTTATATGATTTCCTAACATCATGATCCATCCCATCAATCCTTCTGTTAAAGTCACTTCACGAACATAACCTACATTTTTACCACGGTAATCCTTACTTACTTGTAAACGTTGCCCAAATTGATCAACGATTGTTCTAAAAACAAGAGGATCAAAATTAAATTTAAAATCAATCACTTCATTTGAAAAATACATATTGATAGCCTGTTGTTTTAAAGAGGCCATATCCCACATTTCTCGAATATCTTCAAACGGACGCTTACTTGTTCTAACCTGCTCCATGCGATCGATTCGATAAATCGATAATGACTCTTTACGAATCGAGTTATAAGCAAGTAAATAATAACGTCCAGATTGCATCATGATTTCATAAGGTGAAACAAAATAAGTGCTCCCAGTTTGATCTTGTTTATCATTTCCATTTTTACTTTTAGCAATCACCACTTCACCTGAAGGCGTATAATCATAACGCACATACTCAAATAAGATTGGCTTTTTTTGATCAATGGCTTTAACGAGTGTACTGATTTTAATGAACAATTGATGATCTTGTTCTTGATTAAAAGGTAAAAGATGTAATCGGTCAAGTTGTTGTTTAGAAGAAAAAACAGTTAAACGTGAAAAAAGCTCTTCACACTCTTTATTAGATAAAGATGGATTACTTGATAACATATCATAAATAAAACGTAATTGACCATCACTAATAATTTCTTTATTTAACTTATATCCTTTCGCTTTTAATGATTTGATTGCCTGATCCATACCAAACATTTCTTCAAAAAAAGTATTCAGTCTTTGAATATGGCTATAAACCATTTTAATACTCCCAGTATATCCATATGTTTGTTCTAAACAGACTTTAAGTTCCAATGCAGAATAACAATCCTGCTCCCCATTTAAAAAGATTTTTAAAATTTGCCATACAGTTTGATCCATCACCATCACCTCGTTTTTCTATTATAAAATATTTTAACGAATTAAGCCATAATTTTGATGAATCGATAATGTTCTTTTTGGTAATAGAGATAACAACCATTTTTTATGATTTTCTTTCTTGCAATAGTATTCAAGTTCATCTTGATAATCCAACAAAATTCCTTCCATAGGTATTTTTTGAAGAAGTTGCATGGCTTTTTGATAATGACCTTCAATTAAAAAGATTTCACAATCAAAATAATCCGTTAAAAAATTATGGATACGCACATTGTGTTTACCTAAAGCAATACGATCTTCCACTTGCATACGCTTATCACATAGATGACGAATAACACAATATT
>URQL01000204.1 GCA_900550005.1 uncultured Erysipelotrichaceae bacterium | reverse complement strand
ACATTCAATAAATAATAACTTCATATTTTGAAAATTAAATATAATCCACTTTTTTTCATATTTTCTTGTATAGTAAAAATCATAAACGATAATCCATACTAATGTAACACCATTTAACACAACCATTGGCATAAATAAATCATCAAAACGATATACCAAGACAATAAACAATAATGTACAGATTGTAGTTCTTAAAAATAAAGATTTTCCTGCTATTTCTAGTTTATTTTTTTGTTGTAACATTCCATAACAAACATCAACAAAAGAATCCATCATTTTATAAATACACATTGAAAACAAAATCTTAAATTCAATACCTGCATAACCTTTTAAAATAATATATCCTGTACTCAAAATCATCATGACTAAGCAAGCAAAAATACGAAAAGTAAAATAATCTGAAAACGCATATTTTTCTTTTAAATCTGATGATTGAAAATTTCTCATTTCAAATAGTCCAATTGTTGAAAATAATTGTGATATAGCAAGAGCTATTGAAAATACTCCTGCAGCAGATTCTCCTTGAGCACGACCTGCAAACATGAGTAATAATAAAGAAGACGCTGCAACAGCAATGCTTCCTAATATATTCCAAATAAAAGCAGCTTTAGTACTTCTCATTTTTTTCCTCCTCATATCTTTCAAGATTAAATGTTACCATTTATTTTATGAAATTTCAACAACTATTCCGTATTTAGACTTTTTAAAGACATAAAAAAACTGTGCAGTAAACCATTTACTGACACAGTTTTTTATACTTCTCTTTTATAAAACTATTTCGTCATCCAACTTTCATCTCTTGGATCTACTTTCCAAGCTTTTAATTTTTCCATATCTTCTTCTTTAATATAATTATGTTCTACTGCTACTGGAATTAATGTATCATAATCAGTTAATGTAACATAAGAACATTCAGCGTTTTTAAAGTTTTCAGTTGCTGCAGGTAAACCATAAGTAAAGATAGCTACTAATCCGATAACTTCACATCCGGCAGCTTTTAATGCTTCAACACATTCGATTGAGCTTCCCCCAGTAGAAATTAAATCTTCTACCACTACAACTTTCATACCAGGTTTAACAACCCCTTCGATTTGATTGTTACGTCCATGTTTTTTAGCTCCACCACGAACATAACCCATTGGTAATCCTAAAATTTCAGCAGTTAATGCCGCATGAGCAATACCAGCTGTAGCTGTTCCCATCAAGCATTCTGCTTCTGGATAATTTTCTTTAACTAATTTAGCTAATCCTTCTTCAATATCTTTACGAACATTTGGATAAGATAAAGTTAAACGGTTATCACAATAAATAGGTGATTTAATTCCTGATGCCCATGTAAATGGATCATTTGGTTGTAAAAATACAGCTTTGATATCTAATAAGTCTTTAGCAATTAATTTGTTTTTCATAATTCTTGTCTTCCTTCCTTTAATCCCTCAATGAAGGCATGAATATATTTCATGTCTTCTTTTTTTATTTTACCTAATTCTTCTTCGATTGCATCAATATCATCATAATTTTGTGATACCGTTGCTCCTAAAAGCCTTAGATACTCACAGTGTTCGATAAATTCATTACGATCCATAATTTTATTTTCTGATGCAAACACATAATATTTAGCATCATACGATAAAAGTAAATCAATCACTGTAAATAATCGTTTCGAATAACATGGAGTAACATGTTGAACACCAAAATCCATGCAATCCCCAATAAATAAAACTTGATCTTCTTTCAAATAAACAATGGTTGAATCTTCACTAAAATCAGATTCAATATGTTCTAACATACAAGATATATGTCCTAAATCCAATTCCAATTGATGACGATAAATAATACAAGGAATTTGTATTTCTAAATCTTCTCTATTAGGCCATTCTTTCTTTAAATTCTTAACTTCTCTAGCAGATAATTTATTTTGTCTCACTAATCGATCCAAAGACTTATCTGACCAATCCCATTTAAACATGTCTTGCAAATTTTCTTTTGAAATCTTATGTGCAATATAAGGGAAATGAGAGGCTTGTAATCCTAAAACATGCGAAATATGACTATTAGTAATTACACCAAGACGTGGTAAATCTTGGTGATAATGCATATTTTCAAATTGATTCAACATATCTTGCATATGCTCAATTGAAATTCCAGCATCAATAAATAAAACCTGATCATCCCCCACAATACAAGCGACTAATGGACGTCTTTTATTACGATGATCAACATAATAATAAACATGCTCCGTAAGTTGTTTTAAACTTGCTTCATACATAACTATTCACCTTGGAATTGTTTTAATACCTCGTGATAAGTTGCTACTGGATCATTTGATCCTGTAATTGTTCTACCAACAACAATGTAACTTGAAGTCAATTCTTTAGCCATAGCTGGAGTCGTAACACGTTTTTGATCATTTACACTATCACTAGCTAAACGAATTCCTGGTGTTACAGTTAAAAAATCTGTACCTAATTTTTCATGAACGATTTTTGATTCCAATGGTGAACAAACGATTCCATCTAATCCAGCTTCTTTAGCATTTGTTGCCCATTTTAATACAACATTTTCTAATGGTTCATGAATCATCAATTCATCATCTAAAACAGCTTGATCTAATGAAGTTAAACATGTTACCGCAATACATAAAGGACGTTTATCTCCAACTTTTCCTTCATTTAATCCATCAATTGCTGCTTTCATCATTGCAATGGAACCTGAAGCATGAACATTAACCATTTCTACCCCAATATTTGCAAGTTGGCGCATCGCACTTTTTACTGTATTTGGAATATCATGAAGTTTTAAATCTAAGAAAATTGAATGTCCTCTTTTAACAATTTCTTGAATCATTTTATGCCCTTGACCATAAAATAATTCCATCCCTACTTTTACATATAGTTTTTCATCTCCAAATTTATCTAAAAATGAAATAACTTCTTCCTCACTTTTAAAATCTAAAGCAATAATTACTTTACTATTAGTCATATTGATGGCTCCTTCCAATAATATCTGTTAATTTTTCGATTTTTAATTCATCCATTAATGGAATTAATCCATCAATAATATTTTTACAAGCATAAGGATCAACTAAATTTGCACTTCCTACAGCAACAGCACTTGCTCCTGCAGACATCATTTCAATAACATCACGCGCTTCACTTACTCCTCCCATTCCAATAATTGGAATATTTACGGCTTTATAAACTTGGTAAATCATTCTTAATGCAACTGGGAAAATAGCTGGTCCTGAATATCCTCCTGTTTTATTTGCGATAATTGGTTTTCCTGTTTTCAAATCAAAACGCATACCAATTAATGTATTGATCATGGTAATTCCATCTGCACCACCTGCTTCAACTGCTTTTGCCATAGAAACAATATCTGTAACATTTGGAGATAATTTTACATAAACAGGTACCTTAGACACTGCCTTTACCGCTCTCGTTAATTCAGCAGCCATATCCGGATCTGTACCAAATTGAATTCCTCCTGCTTTTACATTAGGACAAGATATATTTAATTCCAACGCCCCAACCATATCATGTGTAGAAA
>URQL01000203.1 GCA_900550005.1 uncultured Erysipelotrichaceae bacterium | reverse complement strand
GTTCAACTTTATCTCCCATCAGTACAGAAACACGTTTATCGGCCACAGCAGCATCATTGATCGTCACTTGAATAAGTGTACGTGTTTCTGGGTTCATTGTTGTTTCCCATAATTGGTCTGCATTCATTTCACCTAAACCTTTATAACGTTGAACATTGTAGCCACGTCCGATTTTCTTTTTAGCGTCATCTAATTCTTCATCACTCCATGCGTATTCAACAATAGATTTTTTACCTTCTTTTTTAGACACTTTATAAAGTGGCGGTAAAGCAATATAGACTTTTCCTTGTTGGATCAAACCACGCATATAGCGATAAAAGAAAGTAAGTAATAATACTTGGATATGTGCCCCATCGGTATCGGCATCGGTCATAATAACGATTTTAGCATAATTTGAATCATCAGCATCGAAATCAGCGCCTACACCAGCACCAACTGTATTAATGATGGTAGCAATTTCTTCATTTTTAAGCATATCTTGTAAGCTTGTTTTTTCTGCGTTAATGACTTTTCCTCTAAGTGGTAAAATGGCTTGATATTTACGATCTCGTCCTTGTTTAGCCGATCCACCGGCAGAATCCCCTTCGACTAAGTAGAGTTCTTTTTTCTTTTTGTCTTTTGATTGTGCGGGTGCTAATTTCCCGCTGAGGATTTTTTCTTGACGAGCCCCTTTTCCTTTTCTTGCGTCTTCTCTTGCTTTTCTCGCTGCTTCTCTTACTTGTGAAGCTTTGATCATTTTTTTAACAAGTCCTTCAGCAATTTCTTTATTTTCTTCTAAGAAATAACTTAATTTTTCACCGACAAGATTATCAACAGCATATCGTGCTTCAGGTGTCCCTAATTTTGCTTTTGTCTGACCTTCAAATTGAAGCAATTGTTCCGGGATTTTTACTGAAATAACCGCAGATAATCCTTCTCTGACATCGTTTCCTTCTAAATTTTTATCTTTTTCTTTAAGTAAATTATATTTTCTTGCATAATCGTTAAAGACACGTGTTAATGCAGAACGAAATCCTGTTTCATGCGTTCCTCCATCACTGGTTCTTACTAAGTTAACAAAACTCATTGTGCTTTCTTGATAGCTATCTGTAAATTGTAAAGCACATTCTGTTTCAATTTCGTTAACAGTTCCTTCAATCGTGATCACTGGATGAAGAACATTTTTTCCTTCATTAATATAAGTAACAAATTCTTCTAATCCCTTTTCATATTTGAAGGACTCTTGACGATCATTTCTTTCATCAATTAGAACCATTTCGATTCCTTTTAATAAAAAGGCACTTTCTTTTAAACGTTCCATAATGGTTGTATAACTAAATTCGGTTACAGAAAAGATCGTATTATCTGGCATAAATGAATCGTTGAACCTGTTTGTGTACTTTTACCAATGACTTTTAAATCTGAAATGATACTTCCACCTTGTTCAAAACGTTGAAAATATTTTTTACCATCACGACAAATTGTGATTTCTAACCATTTTGATAAAGCATTAACGACACTCGCACCTACACCATGTAATCCTCCTGAAGTTTTATAACCTCCTTCAGCATTAAATTTTCCCCCAGCATGAAGTACAGTTAAAATAACTTCTGTTGTTGGTCTACCGCTTGCATGCATACCAACAGGGTAACCACGTCCATGATCACAAACCGTAATGCTGTTATCTTTACCAATCGTAACGGTGATTTGATCACCATAGCCTGATAAAGCTTCATCGATTGCATTATCTACAATTTCCCAAACAAGATGGTGTAATCCACGTACATCTGTTGATCCAATATACATTCCCGGTCTTTTTCGTACCGCTTCTAAGCCTTCTAGTATTTGAATACTTGATTCATCATAAGTATTTGTTACTTTTTTTGCCATATTTCTCTTCCTTTCTTTTTTTGCATTAGTTTTATTATACTCTAACCCTTTTATTTTGCAAATAATTTTTGTATAATAAAAGTGGGAGTTGATTAAATGAATTTATCACTATTTATCATTTTAGTTTTATCTTATCTTTACGGATCGATACCATTTGCACTTGTCATTGGACTTGTTTTTTATCATAAAGATATCCGTAAATACGGATCTGGGAATCCTGGTGGATCGAATGCTGGACGTGTTTTAGGTAAAAAAGCAGGATTGATTAGTATTATTCTTGATATTTCAAAATGTTTTGTTGTTGTTGAAGTAACAAAATTATTGATCTCTAGTTATTCATTACCTGGTGATTTACTTTACTTAGCTGCCCTAGCTTGTATTATTGGGCATTGTTACCCCATCTTTCTTAAATTTAAAGGTGGAAAAGCGGTATCGGTCTTTTTTGGTTATTTACTTGCAACAAATCCGCTTGTTTTTGCAATCGTGGGGATTTTCTTCTTAACAGTTTTAAAAATAAGTAAATATGTTTCATTAGCCTCAACGAGTTGTGCTTTATTCATGCTTGTGGTGACGTACCTTTTCCATTATGGAAAAGTCGGTATGATCACCAACATTTTGATTGTTTGCTTACTTATTTATAAACATCGATCTAATATTAAAAGGTTAAAAGATAAAACGGAAAATAAAATTACTTGGATGTAGAAGGAGTGATTCCTTCTTTTTTTTATTTTAATCAATAAAAAAAATAAGAGTTCAAAAAAATACTCTTATTTGTATTGTGCGTTCATACTTTTTATGATTCTTTTGATTTGTGCCTCAGATGGTTTTCTTCCCATTTCCATAAACATAGCACGAATCATTTTTTCGTTAATTGGTGGATTTTTTTGCAATTGTTTTTTGAAATAATAACGAGCAGCAAAGAAACCGATGATTGCACCAATCACTAAGCATAAGATTTGACTTACCATAATATTTAATACCTCCAATAAATTACTTTTTAAGTATAACATAATTATCATCACATTGCAAAACGATATTCTTCATAATGTAAAAGTTTTCACTGCATTTTAAATAAGCAAATGTCCTATAAAAGACAAGTAAAGAAGACTCTCCTGTTACTTTATTACGTATGTAATGAACATTTCGTATATGTAAATAATCACTTCGTTGTTTAAAAAACAGACCGATTTGTTTATTCAATGAATCTAATTCTTTAAATACAGCTTTATTTTGTTTCCTTTCAAAGTCACTTTTTTGTCTTAAAGCTATTTGATGGATAATTTGCGGATACATTTTAGCAAATGGTAAATAGGAATCATTTAAATAATAGATGTAATACTCTTCCATAATTTTTCACCCCTATTTACTTTAACAAAATATATATAAAAAATAAGGCGAATTTTCGCCTTATTTTACTAATTTATAAACATTTTCTTTTACTTTATCGACAGTAAAACCGTAATTTGTAATAACATCATTAGCTGGAGCAGATGCACCAAAACGATCGATTGACATTGTGATACCATCTAATCCAACATATTTACCCCATCCAAATGAACTTGCCATTTCGATTGATAAACGTTTGCGAATTGAATTTGGTAAAACAGATTCTTTATATTCTTGACTTTGTTTATCAAATAAATCTTGTGAAGGCATAGATACAACACGAACATCAATGTTTTCTTTTTTCAATTCTTCT
>URQL01000202.1 GCA_900550005.1 uncultured Erysipelotrichaceae bacterium | reverse complement strand
ACATTAGAAGAATACATGCATTTTTATGATTATATAGAAATTCAACCTTTAGAAGATTATTATCATTTAATTGATCGAGGTACTGTTGAAAGTGAAGAAGATTTAATCGATTCTTTAAAACGTTTGATTCAAATGGCAAAAAAATTAGGAAAAATCATTGTTGCTACAGGGGATGTACACTTTTTAAATCCGGAAGATAAAATATTTAGAGATGTTTTTATTGCTAATCCAACGATTGGGATCAACCATAAAGCCCATCCTTTATGTAATCGTAAAGATCCACGTGCTTTTACACCTTCTCAATATTTTAGAACAACAGAGGAAATGTTGAAATGCTATCCTTATTTAAATGATGAAGAATGTTATGAATACGTTGTAACGAATACAAATAAAATTGCAGATTTAATCGATGGAGATTTTAATGTTGTTCATGATAAATTATTTACACCAAGTATTGAAGGGGTAGATGAATTATTAAGTGATCTTTGTTATAAAAATGCACATAAACAATATGGAGAGCAATTACCAGAAATCGTTGAAAAACGATTAGAAAAAGAATTAGGAAATATCATCAAACATGGATTTGCCGTTATCTACTATATCGCTCATAAACTTGTTAAAAAGTCAAACGATGATGGATATGTAGTAGGTTCAAGGGGATCTGTTGGTTCGTCTTTTGTTGCGACAATGGCTGAAATTACTGAAGTAAATCCATTGCCTCCTCACTATTTTTGCCCACATTGTCAGTATAGTGAATTTATTGAAGAAGGGGTCGTAGCTGATGGTTATGATCTTCCTGATAAAGTTTGTCCTAAATGCGGTAAACCATTAAAAGGAGATGGACATAATATTCCATTCGAAACTTTCCTTGGATTTAATGCGGATAAAGTTCCTGATATCGATCTAAACTTCTCAGGTGATTATCAATGGAAGGCTCATAATTATACACAAGTACTGTTTGGTGAAGATAAGGTTTATCGTGCTGGTACGATTTCTACGGTTGCCGATAAGACTGCGTATGGTTATGCTAAAGGGTATGCTGAATTGTTAGGAATCGATAGTACGATCCGTTCTGCTGAATTAGAAAGAATTGCAATGGGGTGTACCGGTGTTAAAAGAACAACAGGACAACATCCTGGAGGGATCATTGTAATTCCAGGTTATATGGATGTTTATGATTTTACTCCGATTCAATTCCCTGCTGATGATATTAATGCGGCATGGAAAACAACACACTTTGACTTCCATGCCATCCATGATAATGTATTAAAATTGGATATTTTAGGACACGTCGAGCCAACTGTAACGCGTATGTTACAAGATTTAACTGGAGTTAATCCCCGTGATATTCCAACGAATGATCAAAAAGTCATGAGTTTGTTTACTTCTACGGAAGCATTAGGGATTGATTTAAGTTATTTGAATTGTAAAACAGGAGCATTAGGATTACCTGAATTTGGTACCCCATTTGTTCGTGGAATGCTTGAACAAACACAACCGAAAAGCTTTAATGATTTACTTATTATTTCCGGATTATCTCATGGTACAGATGTTTATTTAGGAAATGCAGAGTCTCTAATTAAAGCAGGAACATGTACACTATCTGAAGTTATTGGATGTCGTGATGATATCATGGTTTATCTAATCGAAAAAGGATTACCGAATAAAGATGCATTTGATATTATGGAATGTGTACGTAAAGGAAAATCACCTAAAGTGTTCCCGGAAAAGGATTATGAAAATTTAATGAAAAAATACAATGTACCGGATTGGTATATTGAATCATGTAAAAAAATCAAATACATGTTCCCTAAAGCCCATGCTGCTGCTTATGTATTATCTGCAATACGTGTGGCTTGGTGGAAACTTTACTATCCTCGTGAGTACTATGCTGTTTATTTTACAACACGTTGTGATGCCTATGACATCGAAACGATGGTAAAAGGAAAAGAAGCCATTTTACTTAGAAAACAAGAAATTGAAAAAGCCAAACAAGAGTATAAAGCAACGAAAAAAGAAGAAGATTTACTTAGTATGTTTGAAATTGCTTTAGAAATGTACGAACGTGGATTCCATTTTAGTAATGTTTCTTTGGATAAATCGGCAGCAAGTCAATTTACTTTGGATCCCGATAACGAACATGCATTGGTTCCTCCATTTACTTGTATTGATGGACTTGGTGAAGCTGTTGCAATTAGTGTTGTTGAAGCTAGAAAAGAAAATCCATTCTTATCAAAAGAGGATGTTGTTAAACGTACACGTTTAAATAACTCACAAATTAAATTTATGACTAAAATCAATGTTTTTGCTGGAATGGAAGAAGAGAATCAATTATCCTTATTCTAAAAAAAAGAGAAAAGCGTCTATGCTTTTCTCTTTTATGTGTTTTTAAAACATTTTTTACAAGCTTCATAACCGGCTTGTGTTGCTTCTTTAGTTGAATTAAATTCGATTTGGTGATCTTCGCTTGGTAAGTGATCACAGGACGCTAAATGGTATTTTAAAGTTGAAGTGTTTCCTATGTATTTTTCGGTGTTGGTTATTTTAGCTGAAATCGTGTTTTGTTTAATGGCATTTCCATCAGTATTTAAAATAATGGTTCCGAGTTGATCGGTTCTTAAAATTTCAACATCATAGGCATTTAAAATATCTAATGTTTCTTGATGAGGATGACCGTACGAATTATCTTTACCACATTCAATAACGGCAATTTTTGGTTGCAATGACCAAATCATTGATTCACTTGTTCCAGTGTAACTACCATGATGGGATACTTTTAAAACATCGATCGTACCAATTTGACCTGTGTAGTTTTCAATGACATCATAGCTTGCATCACCTGTAAATAAAAAGCGCTTTTGGTGATCTTGATAAAGAGCGATTAAGGATAAATCATTCGAATTATTTGCTTTTGATTTTGTGTTGAAAAAGGTTAGTGAAATATCATCGTCAAGATAGAAAGTATTATTTTCTAACGGAACAGAGGGATTTAGTCCGATATTACTTAGTGCTTGAATGAAACTTTGATATGTTTTGGTATTTGCTTTACCATTACAAACAAATGCATTTTTTATTGTAAAATTGTTAACGATCGACGTTAAAGAACCACAATGATCCGCATCTGGATGCGTGCTAATTAAATAATCAATGGTTGTAATATTTAAGTTTTTTAAATAATTGACTAACATATCCTTATCATCTCGATCACCACCGTCAATAAGCACGTTAAAATTTTCACTGTGAATTAAAGTACAATCCGAGTTTCCAGTATCAATAAAATGGATCTCTCTTAGACTTGTAAATTGGTCTGTATTCGAGGGGACAGATGAAGTGGAACAACCGATAATTAAAAATAATATTAATTTTTTCATAGATTCACCTCGTCAACATTATAGTAGAAAAATAAAAAAATGGCTACCATTGAACTCTTAAAAGAAAAGTTTAGGCATATGAAAAAAATAGCCATTGACGTAAGAGTTGACTTATGCTAGAATAAAAGTACATTTAGGTGAATACATAAATCTAAAGAGTGGGGGAGACCCACTCTTTATTGTTAGAAAGGAGAGAAGTATGGAAT
>URQL01000201.1 GCA_900550005.1 uncultured Erysipelotrichaceae bacterium | reverse complement strand
AGAATCAAGCTTTCTATCAAGATGATCAAAATGACATGATGGTGGCCTTACTATCTGCTAATGATGAATTTGATTACTTCGGTTATATGAAGAAAATGATGTTAACATTACATAATGTAAGAAAAATCAATCATAACCAATTACCAATCCATGGGGCAATGGTTAAAGTGAGTTTACAAAATGGAACTACAAAAAATATTGTTGTTATGGGAGATAGTGGAGCAGGTAAATCTGAAACAATTGAACAAATCAAAGCCTTTGGTGCACCTTATATCCGTGAGTTGAAAACAATTTATGATGATATGGGATTACTTTTAATTGAAGATGGAAAAATTAAAACACAAGGAACTGAAATTGGTGCATTCGTACGCTTGGATGATCTTGATGTTGGCTATGGTTATAAAGAGCTAGACCGTTCTGTATTTATGAACCCGGATAAAATCAATGCCCGTATCGTTATTCCAATTACTCTTTATCGTGATGTCGTTACACATCATGATGTTGATTATTTCTTATATGCAAATAACTATGAAGATGGTGGTGATTCTTTAAGTTTCTTTGATACTATTGAAGATGCACTTAAAGTATTTAGAGCTGGACAAAGAATGGCTAAAGGAACAACGACAGAATTAGGATTAGTAGGAAGCTATTTTGCTAACCCATTTGGACCTGTTCAAAGACAAGAACAAACAGATGTTATTTTAGTCGATTATTTTAAACGCATGTTTAAACAAGGTGTTAAAGTTGGTCAACTTCGTACACGTTTAGGTATTAAAGGGAACGAACATAATGGACCAAAAGAAGCGGCTATGGCCATCATTGAAGAAATTACAGGTGAACCTTATAGTAAAGATGGATTTAAGAATAAATAATATAAAATCACTCTAGTAAGCATTTACTGGAGTATTTTTATTTGTTAGAATAAGTACGGTGATTAAAATGTTAAATTATGATAAGGCTTTAGAAAGCTTTGAAAATTATATTCGTCAATACGATTCAACAGACGATAAAATCAAATTAAAAATTGTACATACTTTTGGTGTCGTTGAATGTGCAAGTTATATTGCAATTCACGAAAAAATGAATGATGAACAACAAGAACTAGCTAAAATTATTGCTTTACTTCATGATATCGGTCGTTTTGAGCAATTGAAACAATATCATAGCTTTGATGACCGTAACGTGGATCATGCTTCTATTGCAATTGATTATTTATTTAAACAAGGACATATTCGTGATTATGTTGAAGAGGATCAATACGACACAATCATTTCTTTTGCAATAAAAAATCATTCTGCTTATAAAATCGAAGCTACAAACAATAAAGAAATCAAACGACAAGCATCTCTTATTCGTGATGCAGATAAATTGGATAATTTTAGGGTTAAAAATAGTGAAAAAATCGAAACATTATTTGATATTTCTATGGAACAATTTGAACAAGAAAAATTGAGCACATTGATTTATGATCAAGTTTTAAGTAGTCAACTCATTAAAAAAGAAGATCGTGTAAATTCAATGGATATGTGGGTTTCTTATTTGGCTTTTATTTTTGATTTGAATTATCAAAGCAGTTTTCGTTATTTATTAGAAACGAATTATCTTGAAGAAAATATTGATCGTATTTCTTATAAAAACAAGGATACGTATAAGAAAATGCAATTAATTAAAAGTCATTGTTATCGTTATATTCGTTATCATGCTGTTTTAAATACGAAAATATAAAAAAAGTGTCGCAAATTGCGACATTTTTATTATTCTTCATAAGGACGAACACGTAATTTTAATCCTAAACGATCACAAATATTTTGACATTTAGCGATTTCTTCTTCACCAATAATATCCACTACAGTTAGTACGACATTAGGAACATAGCTTTTACATTTAGTAGCAAAATCAAGTAAAGCATCGTAAGATTGAATTCCAAATTTAGAACGTGTTAGTCGTAAAAATTCTTCGGCGTTACTTGAATTTAAACTGATTGAGATGGTATCGATTAATCCTTGTAAACGAGGGGTGATATCTGTTTCATACATTAAGTTAGCTAAACCATTGGTATTGATTCTAATTTTTAAATTAGGATCTTTTTCTTTTAAATAGTGAGCTACTTCTAATAAATCATCTAAACGTTCTGTAGGTTCACCAAATCCACAAAAAACACATTCTTTAAACTTTGTTAAATCAAAAAGATTAAATTCATCTTTCACTTCTTGAACAGTAGGTTCTCTTTTTAACCATAAGCTGTTGCTTTCCAGCATTTTTTTAGTTTGTCTTAAACAAAAAGTACAAGAACAAGGGCAACGATTTGTCATATTGACATAAACTGTTTTTCCTTCAATATTTTCTACATCTTTCATATTTATGTAACTGTTTTTATTTAATGTATATAATATAACCATTTTTATTCTCCTAACTCATATAAATATTCTTCAAAACAAAGTCCTCGATTAATTGGAAGTCCTTGGTCTGTTGTAAATTGAATTGCTTTTTTACAAAAACAAACGGCTTTTTGTACACTATCTTGAAAAGATAGATGATTTGTTAAACTACCAAGAATGATAGAAGCAAAAACATCACCACAACCGGTACGTGATTCGCCAATCTTATCGACACTTAAAGTAGTGATTTCTTGATGATCATAAACGAAATTTAAAATTTGATTTCCCATTGGGATTCCACTGATCACGATTTGTTGTGGACCTAGTGATGTCAGTTTATCACATAGTTTTTTAAGATTATCATAATTGATGATGAAATCATCATAATGGATATCTAGTAAAGCACAAGCTTCGGTTAAATTAGGCGTAATGACTTTAGCGTGAGTTACTAAGGTTTTCATTGATTCAACTAGTCCTTTTGTAATTGCTGGATAAAGAACACCATTATCGCCCATAACGGGATCAACAAAAATAAGTGTATCTGGCTTTTTAAAGTGTTCAATAAAATCAATTACGATTTTAGCTTGGTTTGGTGAGCCTAAATAGCCTGTTCCAATACTATCAAATTGTAAATTCAACTCTTTCCAATGTTGGATAAAAGGTCCCATGTCTTTTGTAAAATCTTTCATGACAAAACCAGGGATATTGGTATTGGCTGAAAGGATTGCCGTAGGGATAAAGCTGCATTGAATTTTCATAACCGATAAAATCGGTAAACTTGCTGCAACGGAACAGCGACTGTAGCCAGTGACATCATTAATGATGGCAACGTGCTTTTGTTTCATAACATCTCTTCTTTCTCTTTTTTATTTATTATAGCATAGATTGGCAATAGAAAAATGGTTAATTTTAATAAAAAATAAAGGGACAGATATTTTTATTTACAATTTAGATAAAAAAGACTATGATAAAAGCAATGTGAGGTGGTTATATGAAAAGAATCGTGGATCGAGCTCATGATTTTTTATTGAATTATATCAAAGAAGATAGTATTTGTGTTGATTTTACTATGGGGAATGGACAAGATACCTTGTTTTTAGCGAAACATTGCCCTAGAGGAAAGGTCATTGCCTTCGATATTGATCAAGAAGCCTATACCAATACTTTAAAGAAAATACAAGCGGAAAATCTAGATCATGTTGAATTGCATTTATGTTCTCAT
>URQL01000200.1 GCA_900550005.1 uncultured Erysipelotrichaceae bacterium | reverse complement strand
GATGTTGACGATTTTTTTGATTTACTTTATGAACAGCCACTTAACTCATGGTATCAAATTGGTAATGTATTTACCTTAGTCGAAGCAAATTTAGATGAAAACTTATCTAAAAATTCGCGTTACATTTTAGCAAGTGAAATAGCTAATGCTGGGATCGTTTTGGTCACTAAATGTGAAAAGCAAACGGACATACAATTTCAAAAATTAAAAAAGTATTTAAACAAGGCATTGAAAGAAAATAAATGTCCTCGTGAGTTAGATTTAGACCTTAGAATGATTGATTATAATAAAATGGATGCAAATAAGTGGGATGAGTTAAGTCATTGTGGTTATCATAGTTATCCTTATATGAAACGAGGGATCAATTTATCTTCAAATTATCAATCTTACTTTTTTATGAATTTAAATTTGACTTTAGAAAAAGTAAAAGCGTTGATTGAAACTCTGTTTACTTCTAGTCATGAAGGGACACCTTATCGAATCAAAGGTTTTGTCTTAGAAGATAATAAGTGGTATGAGTACAATGCGACTAAACAAGAATGTTTGATTCAACCTATTTTGGTTGGTCAAGATTTGATGATCATCATTGGTGAAAATTTAAAGCAAGAAGAAATTGAAAAAATAATTCGATAAAAACGTACGCTTGTACGTTTTTTTGAACTTGCTAGAAAAGAGAGGAAAAGTATGTTAAAATAACAAAGAATGGAGGGATAAAAATGTATCAAGTTGAAGTCTTAATTGAACATCCAATTAAATCTTTAGACCGTCCTTTTTCCTATTTATCGATGGAAAGAGTACAGACGGGTGTTCGTGTTAAAGTTCCTTTTCAAAGACAAAATTTGATTGGCTATGTTGAAGCATGCCATGAAACGAGTTTGAGTCAAGAAGCATTAGAAAAACAACTTGGTTACCCTCTAAAAATGATTGAAGAAGTGATCGATGCAAGACCATTATTAACAAAGGAATTGGATTTAGTGGCTTCTTATTTAGCGAAAATCACGCTTGCACCAAAAATCAGTTGTCTTTTTACAATGCTTCCACCTACTTTAAAACCGAATAGTCAAAAAGGTGTTGGAATTAAATATGAACGTTACGTTCAAGCTATTGAATCCTTTGATCAAAAATTGACACCTAAACAAAAGGCTTGTTTTGATTATTTAAAAGAGATCCATCAACCGGTTAAATTAAAAGAAGTCCCTTTTTCAAGTGGCATCATAAAAAGATTAGTGGAAATGCATGCTTTAGACTGCATTGATATGGAAATTTATCGTCAAGCTTCAAAAGAATATGAATATAAAGAACCAACGTATTCTTTGAATTCAGAACAATTAAAGGCGGTAGAAGGTATTTGTGAAAATAAGGGACATCGCGTCTGTTTGCTTCATGGCGTGACCGGTTCTGGTAAAACGGAAGTCTATTTACAAGCGGCTAAAAGAGTGATTGAGCAAGGTAAAAATGTCATAGTTTTAGTACCAGAAATTTCTTTAACGCCCATGATGGTAGAACGTTTTAAAGAACGCTTTGGGCCAAGTGTGGCTTTACTTCATTCACGTCTTTCACAAGGAGAAAAATACGATGAATATCGTCGCATTGTTGAAACACCGGTTAGGATTGTGGTTGGAGCACGCAGTGCGATTTTTGCTCCTGTTGATAAAGTGGGCTTGATCATTATGGATGAAGAACATGATAATTCTTACAAACAAGATTCTAATGTTCGTTATCATACCCGCGATATTGCTTTATTTCGCGCCAAATACCATCATTGTCCTTTAGTTTTAGGAAGTGCAACGCCTTCAATTGAAACGTATGCTCGTGCGAAAAAAGGAACTTATGAACTTTATAGTTTAAAGCATCGTGTTCATCATCAGGTTATGCCTCATTGTGATATTGTCGATATGGTTAAAGAAGTTGAACATAAAAACTATTCTATTTTTTCAAATTTATTAAAACAACGGTTACAAACGTGCTTAAATCGACATGAACAGGCTATTTTATTATTAAATCGAAGAGGTTATTCTAATTTTGTACAATGCAAAGAATGTGGTCATGTCATTAAATGTCCGCATTGTGATGTGACCTTAACTTATCATAAAGATCAAAATGAGTTACGTTGTCACTATTGTGATTACCGCATTCCTTTTACTAAAAATTGTCCTAATTGTCATTCTACATTTTTGCAAACAATGGGTTATGGTACTCAAAAAATTGAGGAATTGTTAAATCAAGAATTTCCTCAAGCAAGAATACTTAGAATGGATAATGATACAACAAGAAAAAAAGGTAGTCATGAAAAGATCATTGAAGCTTTTAAAAATCAAGAAGCCGATATTTTACTTGGTACGCAGATGATTGCAAAAGGATTAGATTTTGAAAATGTAACTTTTGTTGGGGTTTTAAATAGTGATCAGACTTTAAACATGCCTGATTTTCGTGCAAATGAAAAGACGTTTCAATTATTATGCCAAGTTTCTGGCAGAAGTGGACGAGGTAAAAAGAGTGGAAGTGTGGTTATTCAAACGTACAATCCAACGCATTATGCAATCGAATGTGCAAGTAAACATGATTATATCAGCTTTTTCAACAAAGAAATTCAATACCGATATTATGGAAATTACCCACCTTATTGTCGTTTAGCTTATTTAGAGATTCGTTCTAAAAATTTAAATGAAGTTCAAGAAGTGGCTAGTCGTATTGAAACCTATTTGAAAAAAAATGTTGAACATGCCTTTATTTTAGGACCTGCACCAGCGCTTATTTCAAAGTTAAATGATCGTTATCGTTATGCAATTACGGTTAAATATAAAGAAAGTAAAGAAGTCTATCAAGCTTGTCTTGATTTAAATTTATATTATAATAAAGAAAATCAAAGTAATGTAAGCTTAATCATGGATTTTAATCCTTATTTTATTGGTTAAGAGAAAGGAATTATATGAGAAAAATACATCCGGATATTATTGAAAAAGCTAAAAAAGGCGATCCAGAAGCTTTATATCAACTTGGATTTGCCTATTATACAGGGCGAGGAAAAGAAATTGATTTAGAAAAAGCGGTGACTTGTTTTAAACAAGCGGCGAGTCAAAATCATCCTAAAAGTATTCAAGCACTAGGTGTTTGTTATGCTAATGGGGATGGGGTGACTAAAGATTTACAAAAAGCAGTTTTTTGGTATCGTAAAGGTGCACATTTAAATTTTGCATCCAGTCTTTATAATTTAGCTCTTTGTTATTACCGTGGGGAAGGAGTTAAACAAGACGAACAACAAGCACGGCAATTGATGGAACAAGCGGCTTTAACCGATAAAGATGCAAAACGTTTTATGGAAAAAGTTTATGGCGTAAAAAATAAAAAATCATTTTGGTCATGGAGGAAAAAATGAGAAAGACGGCAGTAGAAGTAATCTATAAATATTTAGTAGAAGGTTGTTATTTAAATATCGAATTGAATCATGTTTTAAATCAAAGTAAATTAAGTCGTCAAGATAAAGATTTGTTGACACAGATCGTTTATGGTACGATTCAAAATAAATTGTTTTTAGAGTATCAAATGGCTCCTTTTAGAAAAGGAAAAATAAAAAAATATGAACAAGCCGTTTTATTAATGAGTTTATATCA
>URQL01000199.1 GCA_900550005.1 uncultured Erysipelotrichaceae bacterium | reverse complement strand
TAATTTAAAGGTATTTGATAACGGAATTGATGCCGGTATTATATTTAAGCACCCTTGTTTTCACTATGATGATGAAAATTTCAAGGAATGGGATTGTGGATATATTCTAGGCACTATTTTGATAATGAAAGATATGTAAAACAGATTTTCAATTTATAGAATTTGAAAAACTAAAGATTGTAGAATAATAAGATTATAGAAGAAAATAAAACAACAATAGTATCAAAAACTGTAAAATCGGGTATTACATTTGGTAGTGCTTTGGCTATGGTCATAAGTTATACAACATGGAAATCAGTTGAGCGAGCTTGCGAGCGAACATCAAGCCCCCGTTATCTAACAAGGGGGGGCACAAAAAACAAGAGACAATATACACTACTAAGCGGAAAACGCTGTTTTTACAAGGCAAAACTGCTTTTAACAGGTGTTAACTGAAAGGCACTCATTTAACACATAAAATTGAATAGAGCATAGGAAAGACATTTGATTTCAAATAAGAAATTGATTGTCTTTTTCTTTTGCAGAAATTTAAGTATAGACAATTATCAATAAACGGTAGTTGCCTTTTTTGATTGGAGGAATTAAAGAATGAATGATAAAAACTTTATTGAAGAATTAAAACAAAAGCGTGAAGAATACGGAGTAACACAAACAAGACTAGCTGTGGTATCAGCCGTACATATTTTAATCAGATAGAGAATGGAATTGCTTTTCCCTCTGCTGAATTAAAACAAACGATAGAAAAACAGATTGAGCGTTTCAATCCACAAGAACCGTTGTTTTTGCTGATTAATTATTTTCGTGTCCGCTTTCCTACTACGGACGCATTAAAGATTATTCGTGATGTATTACAGCTGAAAGCAAAGTATATGTTTTATGAAGATTTTGGAAATTACGGATATGAAAGCAAATATGTTTTAGGCGACATCAAAGGGAAACAGGTAACAATTTACCTGATTTGGATTTACTTATTGAAATGGCTGATTATTATCATTTGGATTTAAGGGAACTATTAGATGGACAGAGAAAACAAACGGATACGAATGAAGAGATAGAAGATACAGTAAGAAAAGTAGCAGAGTATAATAATGAAAATAAATTAAAAGTAATGAAACGAATGAATCTTTTATTTATTGGTGGACTTATTGCGGCTATTATTTATTTAATTCTTGTATTTATAGATCAAAATAATAATTTTTTTGGTGGCCTTTGTTTAGGTATTGAATTTGGAATGCTGATTGTTGGTATTGTAATCACAAGTAAATATGCATCTAAGTTTATGGAAAAGAAAAAATAGTAAATGCAACTGCTAGTTGACAAGTAGGAAACTAAACTTGATAGAGTAAATTCCCATATTATGGTACAATGTATCTACGAAATGAGGGATGAAAATGTTAGGGGAAAAAATAGCCCAACTTAGAAAACAAAGAGGTTGGTCACAAGAAGATTTAGCAAGTCATTTAGATGTGAGTAGACAATCCGTATCAAAATGGGAAAGTAATCAATCTTTACCAGATATAGACCGTATAAAAAAATTATCAAGTTTATTTCAAATTACGATTGATGAATTATTAAATGAAGAGGATCAATCACAATCTTTTGAACAAAATAAGTCTAGTTGCAAGGAAATAAGCTATGATGAAGCTACTAACTATATTCAAGTTTTAGAAGAAGTATCAAAAAAATATGCTTTTGCGACAACTTTATGTGTGCTATCACCTATTGCACTGATTTTTTTAGCAACCTATAGTGAATATTATTCATCTATGCCTGAAAATCAGGCTGCAGGAATGGGGATTATTATACTCATTTTATTAGTAGCAACAGCTGTAAGTTTATTTATACAAAGTGGGGCTAGATTAAAAAAATATCACTATTTTGAAGAAGAATTTATAATTAATTATCGCACAAGAGATTTAATTAGTGAAAGTAAAGAATCTTATTCTTCTTATTTTACAAAAATTATGACAATAGGTGTTGTATTATGTATTTTATCTGTTATTCCATTATTTATTGCGATTATGATCAATGAAGATAATGACTTACTTATTATTGGAAGTATATGTTTATTACTTGCAATTGTAGCGTTGGCAGTGAATTTATTTGTACGAGCTGGTATGGTTATGACAGGATATCATAAAATATTGCAATTAGAAGATTATGCTCCTAGTGAAAAACAATTTAGAAGACAAAATGGCGGATTGGAAAAAGCTTATTGGTTAATTATTACAGCAGTCTATTTATTTTTGAGTTTTAATACAAGTTCATGGAATCGTACATGGATCATTTGGTCAGTAGCTGGCGTTCTTTATCCAGTTTATCTTATGATTATTAGAAGATATCATTCAAAGTAGACTGTTTGGACCATAATTGGACCGTAAATTAAAAAATGATGAAAAATTTTTAACAACTTCACCCAAACATAAGTAGGGAATAGCCTGATTTTATAAGGTTATTCTCTATTTTTATTATTTATCAAATTGTAGCATGAAAATGATAATTGGAATATAATGAAAGCAAAAATGAAAATTGCTGGATACATTAAAAAATATAATTTGAAATAGAGAAATATAATTAAAAATGTTGCCTTAGTTGTGAAACTTTACTTGACGGTGTTTAGATAGAGTTGTATTATGAAATTGCGAGAGAAAAAGGATAATAAATAATATGAAAAAAGTAGAAAATAAAAAAGGTTTTACTTTGGTAGAACTTATTGTGATATTAGTAATCTTAGCGATTTTAGCAACACTACTTATACCAACATTAACTGGATATATCGATAAATCAAAAAAACAAGCAGTAATTACTGAAGCATCTGATGTTTGGAAAGCCTCACAAGCAGCTTTATCAGAATGTTATGCACTCTACCCAGAAAGTTTTAATGCATCTTGTAAGTTTACTACTACAATTAATGGACAAAAATTAACAAATCTAGGTAGAATTACTAATGGAGCTTTAGGAGATTTACAAGCACATCCTAATAGTAAAACAGAGGAAGGAACTTCAAGTCGAATCATTGCTAGACAAGTGTTGAACTATTTAGATAGTAGTACAAGGAATAGTGCACGTTATACTATTACTTACTATTCTGACAGAAATGCTTGGAATACAACGCCAAGTCAGTATTTTGCTGGGAAAAAAGTAGCTTCTAATGAAATATTAATTCAGATATTTCACACGAATACCGGTAAAATTAAAGCAATCAATTTCGGTAAGAATGGGTATATGGTGACAATGACGGATGATGGGAAAACAACTTGTGAAAAAGATGGAAAAACATTACCATCAAATTAATAGGAACGAGTTAAGGTGTAAATAGATTGAACCATAGAAATAAAGTTATCTTTATGATTTTATTAATTGAAGAAAAATTACATTTCTGATTGAAATATTGAGACTTCATAAGAAGTTTGAATATTTTTTTATCGTTAAATATAATTCTAAATAAATGTTGATTTTTTTAGTAGCTCCTTTTTTTCATACTTTAATTAATAATTTAAATCATTTCATTTCTTCATTTTTTGTTAAACTTTTATCGAGGTGAAGATACTATGAATGACAAAATGTTTAATGATATTATGGACTCAATTATCAATAATGCTTCTGAAGAA
>URQL01000198.1 GCA_900550005.1 uncultured Erysipelotrichaceae bacterium | reverse complement strand
TAAATGGCTTTAAAAAAGGAAAAAATGAATGGAATCATTCAAAGAGAATTAACACAAATTATTCAAACAGAAGTAAAAGATCCACAAATCGGATTTATTACGATCACAGGAGTTGACGTAACGGCAGATTTATCTATTGCAAAAGTTTATGTGACTTTCTTAGGTAAAGGCTATGATAATGTTAAAGGAATGAAAGCTTTAGAAAGATCAAAAGGTTTTATTCGCAGTTTGCTTGCTAAACGTTTAACAACACGTAAAGTTCCTGAATTACAATTTGTTAAAGATACTTCATTAGAATATGGTAATAAGATTGAAAATATCTTAAAAGATATTCAAAATAATGAAAACTAAGCTACTCGTCTTGAGTAGTTTTTTTGTAAAGAAAAACAGAGCTGTTGCTCTGTCATTATTGATTGCTTTTAATTGCCCAACGCATCTTAGTTGATTTTGCACGAGAATTACGATGACATTCTTCGCTAGAAGGACGAATTACATTACGTGATACATCTTGATAAATACCGAGATTTTTGAATTCTTTAAATGCTTTTTTAACAATACGATCCTCACCAGAATGGAAAGTAAGGATGGCTATTTTACCATTTGGTTTAAGAATATTAGGTAGTTTTTCAACAAATTCATAGAGAACTTCAAATTCTTGATTGACTTCTATTCTTAATGCTTGAAAGATACGAGCAGCTGTTTTATTGATAAAATCTTTGTTTTCATTAGGAAAACATTTTTGGATAATTTTATATAATTTTGTTGTTGTATCTATTTTCGCACCTGAACGAATGTAGGAATAGATGTTTGTCGCAATTATTTGGGCATTGGGTTCATCTGAATTTTCTTCAAAAAGGTGAATTAAATCTTCTTTACTTAGTTTTTCTAGAACATCACTGGCTTTTATAGGACCATTAGGGTTTAATCGTAAGTCTAATGGACCTTCTTTTTTGTAAGAAAAACCACGTTCAGGATTATCGATTTGCATTGATGAAACCCCTAAATCCGCTAAAACGAAATCAAAGGGTCCATATTGTTTACTTACTTCATCAATATTTTTAAAGTTAGTTAGGATAGGGGTGAAAATGGCTTCGTTATAGCCTTTTTGTCTTAATCTTTGCGTTGTTTTTTCAATTTCAATAGAATCGATATCAAGTCCATACAGATGACCTTGTCCTTGTAATTTTTTTAACATGGCACTTGAATGACCACCATAGCCCAAAGTGCAATCTAATCCGACTTGACCAGGCTGAATGTCTAAAAAATCAATAATTTCATTTACCATGATGGAAATATGCATTCCTGCAGGCGTGGTACCTTTGGAAATGACTTTTTCAATCGTTTCTGGATAGAGTTCGGGGTTAAGTTCTTTGTATTTTTCACTAAAATGTTTTGGATGTGTTCCTTTGTATCTTTTTCTTCTTTGATGTGGTTGTTCGTTCATACTTTCCTCCTTGTCTTTTGTTTACTATTTTAACACATTTTTGTATAAATTTTAAAAAGAAAATGATTTGCTTTTTTAAAATGTGAAAAGAACTTTTAAAAAAGTGAAACAAAGTTTATAATAATGGGCGAGGTGATAAAATGAAACACTGTATTATAAACGGGAATATTGTATTAGAAGATAAAATTGTTCAAGAAAATTTATGGATCGAAGAGGATCGTATTGTTGCATTAACAAATGAAATTGATAAAGAAGCAACAATTATTGATGCTAAGGGAATGTATGTTTGTCCAGGATTTATTGATGTACATACTCATGGTAAAGATGGATTAGATACGATGAATGTGACACAAGACAATTTAGAAATTTTAACGATGGCCCATGCACGCACAGGGGTAACCTCTGTTTTACCTACGACCATGACGGCTTCAATCGAAGATACAAGACATACTATTGAAGTTTTATATGAAAATAAAGATCGTGTAAAAGGGGCAAAAATTATTGGTGTCCATATGGAAGGGCCTTTCTTTAATAAAGAACATAAAGGAGCACAACCAGAACAATATATTTTAAAACCATCTATTGAAGATTTCAATAAAATGGTAGGAGAACATAGCGATTTTATTAAAATCCTTTCTTTAGCTCCTGAAATCGAAGGTGCAAAAGCTTTGACAAGTTATTTAGTTGATCAAGGAATTACAGTTTCTATTGGACATACTGGTGCAACTTATAGTCAAGCTAAAGAAGTGATGGATTTAGGGGCAAATCATATCACACATACTTTTAACGCAATGACACCTTTACATCACCGTAATCCAGGTGTTGTTGGACTAGCAATGGATGAAAAAGAAGCTTATGCCGAACTTATTTTAGACGGACATCATGTCGTTGATGTTTCTGCTCGCATTTTGTTTAATGCTAAAGGAGAAGATCATCTTGTCTTAGTTACAGATTCAATGGAAGCAAGTATGAAAGAACCAGGTACTTATCAATTAGGTGGACAAAAAGTGTATGTTAAAGAAGGAACAGCCCGTCTTGAAGATGGAACACTTGCTGGAAGTATTTTATGTATGAATGAAGCTGTTAAAAATGCGGTTGATTTTTTCAACATTCCTTTATATACAGCGGTTAAATGTGCAAGTTTAAATCCAGCACGTTCTATTAAAATGGACGGAGAAATTGGAAGTATTGCTGTAAATAAAAAAGCAGATATTATTTTTATGAATGATCAATATGAAGTTATCCATAGTTTTATTGATGGAAAACAATTATTCTAGGAGGAGAAAATATGGTAATATTAAAAAATGATAAATTAGAAGTGCATCTTCATCCAAAAGGAGCTGAAATCCATAAAATTATTGGATTAGAAGACAATATGAATTATATGTGGAAACGTGATAAAGCTTATTGGGCAAATAGTGCACCCATCCTTTTTCCAATCGTGGGTAAAGTAAAAAATGATACTTATTATGTAGATGGAAAAGAATATCACTTAACACAACATGGGTTTGCTCGTCATAATGAATTTGAAATAGAAATGCAAAATGATCACGAAGTCATTTTTACTTTAGATGATGAAAAATTCCATGATGTTTATCCTTATAAATTTAAATTGTATGTCCATTATGTATTAAATGAAAACCAACTTGAATGTCATATTAAAGTGGTGAATCAAGATCAACAAACAATTTATTTTGGCTTAGGAGGACACCCAGCTTTTGCTTGTCCAATGTATGAAAATGAATCAAGTAATGATTATTATGTTGAATTCGAACAACCCGAAACTTTAAATCGTCATTTATTAGATTGCTCAACTTCTACATTTACTGGTGAAGAAGCTTTATTATTAGATAATGAACGTCGCTTTTTTGTAAGACAAGATTTATTTAAAGATGATGCAGTGGTTGTTGATCATATGAAATCAAAATCTGTAGCATTAAAATCATTAAATCACAATAAATCGGTTACATTACACATGGCTGGATTTAATTTCTTAGGAATTTGGGCCACAAGAAAAGTTGGTGGTTTACTTGCTTTAGAACCTTGGCGCTCTCATGCTGATAGAAGTGATTTTACAGGAGAATTTAAAGATAAAGACGATATCGTTGCACTTGAACAAGATAAAGAATTTACATGTTACTTTGGTATAGAAATTCATCAATAAGTCGTAAAAACGACTTATTTTTTTTACTCCATTTGATAAACTTAGTAGGGTGAAATTA
>URQL01000197.1 GCA_900550005.1 uncultured Erysipelotrichaceae bacterium | reverse complement strand
GGACTAATACAAGTAGTAATGAAATTGTCATGGATTATATCCAAAGAGGAAGTCCTAAACTAAGAGAAGAATTTGAACTCTTAGTGAATGGACAAACTCTCATTAAAACAATTAAACCTGAACTCACTTATCGAGAAATGGATGATATTGATAATATTTACAGTTTTTTATTACTAACAGGTTACTTAAAAATCGTTAAACAGATTGATTACAATGAATATGAACTCATTATCGAGAAGTTTTAGAAATCTATAAACAATCCTTCTTAACTTTCTTCTCCCATTTTACTAGGGAAAGAAAAAATACCCTTTATACTTACTTAGTAGAAGGAAAAACAAAAGAAGCAAATCAATTACTTAATGAAATATTATCTAAAAGCATCAGTTACTATGATAATAAAGAATCCTTTTACCATGGTTTTCTAATTGGTTTATTTAATGATTATTCCATTCAATCTAATAAGGAATCTGGTAATGGTCGATTTGATATTCAAATCCAACCAGAAACTATTTTTGGTACTTTATTACAAATTGAATGTAAACATTCAATACATTTAAATGATTTAATCATTGACGCTAAAGAAGGAATCAATCAAATTATTAAAAATGGCTATTTAGAAGATCCTAACTTAGCTATCTACGAAAATAAAATTGCTTATAGTATTTCATTTTATAAAAAGCAATGCTATATTCTTAAAGTAAAATAGACCCAAAAGCCTAATATGAGGCCTTTTAGGTCTATTTTATTACATATTATTTTTAACTTTATTTATAACTAAACTGATAAACAATCCTAAAATAGTCATCGATACCCAACCAAAACCATAAGAGTAAAATGGTAAATAATGTAAAAATGGAATGGAAAATAAACTACTATCAATAGCCAAAAGAATACTAACACAAGCAGTAAATGCAATAACAATTGGATAGATATAAGGATTATCTTTAATCAAAGGATCACTTAAACCTAAAAGAATCAATACAATGGAAATAGGATAAATCGCACTAAGTATAGGTACAGAAATACTTAATATTGTATTTAAACCTAAATTACAAATAAAAAAAGAAAAGAAAACGATGATACCTACCCATTGTTTATAATTAAGTTGATTAAATTGGATTGAAAAATAATTAGAAATTGAATTAATCAATCCTACTGATGTGGTTAAACACGCTAAAGTAAAAATCGAAGCAAGTAGAATAGCACCAAACTCTCCATAAACCTCTCCAACAATACAACGTAAAGTCCATGCCCCATTTTCTTGAATAGTATATGTTCCTGAACTGCACATCCCCATATAAGATAGCATCAAATAGACAAGAGATAAAATCATCCCTGCAAAGATTCCGGCTACTAACGTATGTTTTTGAATCACCTTTTTTTGTTTTAAACCAAAAGAAGATAAAGTCGTTGCAATGACTAAACCAAAATTAAGTGCAGCTATTGTATCCATCGTTTGATAACCATCAATAAAACCTTGTAAAAGTGGAACACTTTGATAACGAGGTTGTGAACTAGATAGATTGACTTGTCCTTTAAACAAGAAACTAATAAATAAAAAGGTAAGTAAAAACAATAAAGTAGGTGTTAAAAAATGACCAATACGATCTACAAGCTTACCTGGATTCATACATAACCAAAAAGCAACCAAGAAAAAAATAAAAGAATAAATAAGCATTCCTAACTTGCTTGAAATAGTTGAAGGTAAATAAGGGGCTACAGCCATTTCAAAAGGTAAAGAAGCAGCACGAGGAATTCCTAGACCTGGTCCAATCGATAAGTAGATAAGTAAAGTAAATAGAAAAGCAAAAGAGCCATTCACTTTACTCGCTAATCGATTTAAGCCATCAAATTTCACTACAACATAAACACCAAGTACGGGTAAAACAACGGCAGTAACTAAAAAGCCTAACATCGCAAACAGTGTATGATTCGCTGCTAATTGTCCTAAATAAGTTGGAAAAATCAAATTGCCCGCTCCAAAAAAGAGTGAAAATAACATAAAACTAATTAATACCATTTCTTTTTTACTTAATACCATAAATATCCCTTCTTTCTAATAAAATAAAAAACTCATCTCAAATAATGAGACGAGTCAACTAAACAAATTTCCCGCGGTACCACTCAACTTATAGTATTTTTATACTATCCCTTCAGACTCCAACAAGTCCTATGCACTAACGTAGCCAACACGTAAACTCCTACTTTTATTTCAAAGTTTCAGCTAAGAAGTGATTGTCTTTGAACTTGTTTTACTAGGTTTCACCAACCCCTAGCTCTCTACAAAACAGTTTTCAAATCCGTCTTCGTCATTGCCTTTATTTATTTTGTTATCATTACAATAACATAAACTGACTTTATTCGTCAAGAAAGAATTTTACTAATCTATTTATAACTCTTTTCCATTGGTTGCAATAATCTGTTGATAATAATAGAATGAATCTTTTTTAATTCTTTTTAAAGTTCCTTTACCTTCATTATCTTTATCAACATAGATAAAACCATAACGTTTTTTTATTTCCGCTGTACCGGCTGAAACAATATCAATAGGTCCCCAATAAGTGTACCCCATCATATCGATTCCATCTTTAATCACTTGTTTTTAGAAATGGATTAGGTGAATTTTGTTCTCCTCCAGTATCAAAGAAAGAAGGTTTTCCTGCTTCATGAGCAGACGTTTTATAATAACTAAATGCTAAAAATTCACTAGGATACTTTTTAATTAAATCTAAATCTTCTTCTATTTTAATTTCAACATGATCTTCATGCCAAGACCGTAAAATATACGCTGGATATTCTCCTCGGATCGGTTGCCCTTACAAAATTGATACAATCACACGATTTCCCCTTTTGTACTCGTGAACAATGAACACTATGTGCATAATCGAACGATAGCTTTTGTGCGCACATCGGCAGGTCTCCTTTCCTAGGATTTAGGCATTACAAACTAGAATTTGTCAGCCTAATTGCTTTTTGATTTCAGCTTTCACTTTATCCAAATCAGTGCAAGTCAAGATTGGAATCAGCCGGTTGATTTCATCAATGCTCCTATCCCACCACTTGAATCTCAGCAGCAATTCAATCAGTTCATTGTCAAAGCGTTTTTGAATTGCTCTTGCAGGATTCCCAACGACCTTCGTATATGGTGGAACATCACGCCCCACAACGCTGTTTGCACCAATGATTGCACCATCTCCAATGTGAACACCGGGAAGGATCACCGAATTTTGCCCGATCCAAACATCATTTTCGATAACGGTATCTCCTTTTAATGGCGGATCCGTCTTTGCAGGCGGCGACATTTTCCATTCCTCCAAGGTATAGAACGGGAATGTAGAGACGGCGTTCATCTGATGGTTTACACCGTTCATCACAAACTCAACTCTGGTGGCGATTTGGCAGAACTTTCCGATGATGAGTTTATTATCATTCCACTCGTATAAGTGTGAAACATGACTTTCAAAATCCGAATCGGCAATATAAGTAAAGTCCCCGACAATAATATTCGGATTTGTAATCGTCGGCTTCACATATATTTTTTTATCGTACCCTGCAATTGGATGGATTGTATTGGGGTTTGGGTGTTTTCCGTCTTTCATCTTAACTACTTCTTCAAATTCCGATTGAGATTTCACCTGTTTTAAGAGATTTAATAACTGTTATATT
>URQL01000196.1 GCA_900550005.1 uncultured Erysipelotrichaceae bacterium | reverse complement strand
AGAGGATTAAAAATTGATACTAAACGTTTATCAATGGTATTAGGATGTCCTATTATTGAAACTTCTGCATTAAAAGGAACTGGATTAAAAGAATTAATTGCTGAAGCTGTAAAAGCTGCTAAAAAATCTGAACATAAATTACCAGGAGCAATCTTTAGTGAAAAAATTGAACAAGCTATTGATACTGTAGTTCCTGTTTTATCTGATACAATTGCTGCTAACAAAAAAAGATGGTATGCAGTTAAAGTATTAGAAAATGATGAAAAAGTTATGAATCATGTTGTTTTAGATGCTCAAGATAAAACAAAAATTGATGCATTAAGAAGTGAATTAGAAACTAAATTAGATGATGATATGGAAAGTATCATTACTGATGGTCGTTATTCTTATATTCAAAAATTAATTTCAACTACTGTTCAAAAACCAAAAGAAAAATTAACTGTTTCTGATAAAATTGATAAAATTGTAACAAACAGATTTTTAGGAATTCCAATTTTCTTATTAATCATGTATGTTGTTTACCATATTTCAGTAACTACTGTTGGTACATTCGTTACTGACTGGACAAACGATGTATTCGTTGTAGCTATTCAAGATGCTATCTCTGGATTCTTAGGATCAATTGGAGCTAGTGATTTATTAACTGCTGTCATTGTTGATGGTATCGTTGGTGGGGTTGGAGCCGTTGTTGGATTTGCACCTCAAATGGCAATCTTATTCTTATTCTTATCAATCTTAGAAGATTGTGGATACATGGTTCGTATTGCATTCGTTATGGATAGAGTATTTAGATATTTCGGATTATCTGGAAAAAGCTTTATTCCATTATTAATCGGTTCTGGTTGTGGTGTTCCTGCTATCATGGCATCTAAAACAATCGAACAAGATAACGATAGACGTTTAACTATTATGACTGCAACATTTATTCCTTGTGGTGCTAAATTACCTGTTATTGCTATGATCGGTGGAGTTATCGCTGGTGAAGTAGCTGGATGGGAAGCTGGGGGATTTATTGCTCCTGCAATGTACTTCATGGGTATCCTTGCTGTATTAGTTGCTGCTATCATTTTAAAGAAAACAAAACCATTCTCTGGTAAACCTGCTCCATTCGTAATGGAATTACCAGAATACCATATCCCAAGTGCTAAAACAGTTTTATTACACGTATGGGAAAGATTAAAAGCATTCTTAATTAAAGCTGGTACAATTTTAGTTGTTGCTTGTATCATTATTTGGTTCTTATCAACATTCGGATTCGAAGATGGATCATTTGGTATGGTTGAAGATACTGCTAGCAGTTTAATCGCTGTTTTAGGTAGTGCAATTGCTCCAATTTTTGCTCCACTTGGATTTGATAACTGGCAAGCAGTTGCTTCATCATTAACTGGATTCTCAGCAAAAGAAGCAATCGTTTCTACAATGGGTGTATTAGCTAACGTTGCTGGTGATACTGAAGATGCTGTTACTGTTGCCGAAGGTGTTGCTACTTGGTTCCCAACTTCAATGGCTGCATTATCATTCTTAATTTTTAACTTATTAGATTCACCATGCTTAGCTGCTATATCAACTATGGCTAACGAATTAAATGATAGAAAATGGTTCTGGTTTGCTATTTTATTCCAAAACTTATATGCTTATGCAATTGCATTAATGGTATATCAAATTGGTTCATTAATTCTTTATGGAACATTTGGATTCTGGACTATCGTAGCCTTCGTTGTTCTTGCATTCATGTTATTCATGTTATTTAGACCTGATCCATATAAAGATCAAAAATCTTATTCTACAAGATCAGTTGAAGCTTAATATAAAATCCGGAGTGACTCCGGATTTTTCTAGATAAAGGAGGTATTTTTATGGCTAATGTGATTATTGTTTTATTACTTACTGCTTATTGTGCATGGGTTATTTATACTCATTTCTTTAGAAAGAAAGATGGACATAAGTGTAATGGAATTTGTGCCGGGTGTAGCCAATGTTCATCTCCTTTAGATCAATATTATAAAGATCAAAAGAAATTGAAAGAAGGACATCATAATGGGTAATGTCAGTGGATCAACAGGATACATGTTTGCCGGTGTTGTTGTTATTTATTTAATCGGTGTATGTATCTATACGGTGGTTGAAAAAATTAAAAAGAAAAGAAAATAACAGGAGGTACTTTTATGGCTAATGTTATTATTGTTCTTGTTTTAGCATTGATTGTTTTTAATGCAATTAAAGCCACAAAAAAGCACATGAAAGGTGAAAGTTCATGTTGCGGTGGTGGAGGAGAAATCTATCAAGCTATCGAAGATAAAAAATTAGAAAATCCAATTATTAAAGAAAAAATCTTTAAAGTAAAAGGAATGACTTGCCAACATTGTGTTGCTAATGTAACTCGTGCTATCAACGCAATCGAAGGTGTAAGTTCACAAGTTAATCTGAAAAAAGAAGAAGCACATGTTGTTTATGATCGTGATGTTGATGATCAATTGATTATTTCAGCAATTAAAAAAGCTGGCTATGATGTACAATAGGGAGAAATTACTTCTCTCTTTTTTTGTATTTAAAAAGTCAGGAGCTGTTCCTGACTTTTGATTTTTTATAATCTAGATAAATCTAAACCTTCCAATTCACTTGCAGCATCTTGATCACAAATAACAGTAAAATTAGGATGTAATCTTAAAACAGTAGCAGGTAATTCATTAGAAATTGGTGCTGTTAAAACATCTTTTAAAATTTTAGCTTTATGTTTTCCATTAACGATCATTACTAAATGTTTAACACGCATCAAGCTTTTGGGTCCCATTGTTAAACCTACAGGATATTTTGGATTATCTGGATAATTTTCATTGCATTTTGCAAGTTCTTTACGATCGATTGTATAAGTGTAACTGTCTAATGGTGTATATTTTGGTACATTACTACAGAAGTGTCCATCCCATCCAAGGCCAATTAACATAACATCAATTCCACCAGCTTGACGGATTTCTTCATCATAACTTTCCCAGTTTTCAAGTGTAGTAGAATGAACACGACATTCTGGAATATTGGCTGGTTGGAAGAAAAGTTCTTGCATTTCATTCCAGTTAGGACCATGAACTTCACCAGGAATTGGTGCATCATCAAATAAATAATATTGGATATTTTTAAATTTTTCTTGATCTTTAACGATTGGTGCCATCATTTTATAAAGTGTTACAGGTGATTTTCCTGATGTTAAAGAGATATTGACACGTTTATCTTGAAGCATTGCTCCAAGTAGGATGTACATGGCACTTTCACTCATTTTTTGTTCATTTTCTTCGATTACTAATTTCATTTTTATTCCTTCTTTCTAAATATTTGGCTTTAATAATTCAATAAATTTAAATTTACCATCTTCATATTCATAGTGACAAATTGCACAGTTTGTCATACCGCCTGCTTTTTGTAGGAGTTCTCTGTCAGCTACAGTAGAAAAGAAACACAAACAAGCACCAGCATGAGAAACCGCTAAAACAGTTTGATGATCTTCTTGATCCATTACTTCTTTTAAAGTTTTGTTCACACGCTCAGCGACTTGTGTACTTGTTTCCCCACCATAAATTGGAAAGAATTCATCATATTTTTCATAAGGTGGATTTAAATCTTCACTTTCCGATTCAAAAGTACCAAATCCTCTTTCTTTAATTCCTTTTAACCT
>URQL01000195.1 GCA_900550005.1 uncultured Erysipelotrichaceae bacterium | reverse complement strand
AAAGAATCCATGCGCCAATCACCATGACAACCACAAATATTTAATACAAAGTTAGATAACATTTTTGATCCTTCTTGTGTATGCAATACTTCTGGATGGAATTGAATTCCATAAAGTTTTTGATTTACATTTTCACAAGCAGCAACTGGACAATCCGGTGTTGTTGCAATAACATTAAATCCAGGAGCTGTTTCAAAAATAGTATCAAAATGACTCATCCAGCAGATACTTTCTTTAGAACAATTTTTAAATAAAGCACTTGTTGTATCAACAGTTAAATGAGATTTACCATATTCACGAACATCAGCACGAGCTACGTGTCCACCTAAAACATGTTGCATTAATTGTGCGCCATAGCAAAGTCCTAAAACTGGAATTCCAAGTTCAAATAATTCTTTTGAACATGTTGGTGAATTTTCTTCATAACAACTATTAGGTCCACCTGTTAAAATAACTCCTTTTGGTTTTAGTTCTTTGATTTTTTCTAAAGCTACTTTATAAGAATAAATTTCACAATAAACGTTAGCTTCACGAACACGACGAGCAACTAATTGATTGTATTGACCACCAAAGTCAATAACTAAAACTAATTCTCTTTTCATGTATTTCCTCCTATTCAAAGACTTCTTTTAAAATAATTGTTTGTAAACGATCTGGTCCGACAGAGAAAATATTGATTGGACAATGGATCAATTCACTAATACGATTTAAATAATTTTGACAGTTAACAGGCAATTCTTCAAATGAAGTAACATGAGTAATGTCTTCTTTCCATCCTGGTAATTCTTCAAAAATTGGTTCTACTCTTTCTAATTCTTGAATTGTAGAAGGTAAGGCATGAATTGTTTTACCATCTAATTTGTAAGCTGTACAAATTTTTAATGTATCGATTCCTGTTAATACATCTAATAACATAACAGAAACACCTGTTAAACCACTAAGTCTTCTTGATTGGTTAACCACAACCGCATCAAACCATCCAATTCTTCTTGGACGTTTTGTAACTGTACCATATTCATGTCCCGCATCACGAATACGATCAGCCATTTCATCATGAATTTCAGTTGGGAAAGCTCCTCCACCTACACGAGTTGTATAAGCTTTAATAATTCCTAAAGCTGCATTAATATTTGTTGGACCAATACCAGCCCCTTCACAAACCCCATTAGCACCTGGATGTGAAGAAGTAACAAATGGATAAGTTCCATAATCAATATCAAGCATTGTTCCTTGAGCACCTTCAAATAATACTTTTTTATTTTGTCTAAACGCTTCATCTAAAACAACAGCTGTATCTGTTACATAAGGTTTAATAATTTTAGCGTATTCTTTATATTCATTAAAAATTTCTTCCACTTTGAAATCTTTTAATTCAGGATATTCTTGTTGCTTAATTGGCAGAACTTCTTTTAATCTTTCTAAGAATAATTCTTCATTAATGAATTCTCCCATACGAATACCAATACGTGCATATTTATCTACATAAGTAGGACCAATTCCTTTTTTTGTTGTCCCAATACTTTTATCTCCACGTCTTTTTTCTTGAATAACATCAATTTCTAAATGATAAGGTAAAGTCACATGTGCACGATCTGAAATTAACATATTTTCAGTTTTAACTCCGGCATCATTTAGATATTTGATTTCTTCTAATAAAGCTTTTGGATTAATGACCATCCCGTTTCCTAAAACAACTGTTTTCGCATTAAAAATTCCAGATGGAATTAATCTTAAAGCAAATTTTTTCCCATTAAATTCGATTGTATGTCCAGCGTTATTTCCGCCTTGATAACGTACAACATAATCACTTTGCATAGAAAGATAATCCGTAATTTTTCCTTTACCTTCATCTCCCCATTGACTACCTACAACTACTACTCCAGACATGTATATCATCCTTTCAATTCTACAGCGTAATCTTAAAAATACATATCTATTTTACATGAAAATAAATTAGATTTCCACTCTTTTTCAATATATCTCTATTTTTTTAGTGAAACAACCATTGATACAAGTAAATAATAATTTTTCCTTCTAATTTTCCAATCGATAAAGAAGCATCTTTCAATAAATTAACAACATCTTGATCATGTTGACCATGATAATAATTAATTTCTACTTGTTCTCCAAGAGATAAAGTTTTAATTTTAATTTCAATCGTATCTTCATTTAGATCAATTTGATTTGTTAAACCTTGATAAGTATCTTTTAATAAAGGATTTTTAAAAAACGTATCCAATGGCCCTTGTAACTTATTATCACAAATAAGTTTAAAAGGCTTCATTTGTTTAAAAACCACTTCATTTAAATGATCATAATCAACGATCCATGGTTTTAAAATAGCTTCAACTTGTGGCTTAGTAGAAGCAACGATTTGATCTGCTTCTTCTTGATTAAAAGCTTGTACTCCTAATCGACAACGACAATGATCCTCATAAGCATATAAAGCAATAGTCACTTCATCTTGATGATCAATTAAATCTTTTAATTTTTCTGCCATATTACTTTCACCAATAACCATTGTATTGATATCATAAGTAAAAATCGTCTTTTGTTTTTCCTTTTCTAGATAAGGAACCAAAGCATGATTTAAAACATAAGTAAATTCTTTAGGTGGACCTGGCAAATTGGCAATTCTTTTATTTCCTTTTTGCATCACACAACCATTGGCTGTACCTACTTCATTTTCTAAAATATAAGCATCTATTGGAAAATAGGCTTGTTTAAAATTGGTACTAGGAACATCTGGATTATTCATCACAAAGGCACATTTATCATATACTTTTTTTGCTTCTTCTTCTAAATATTCCATTTCAAGTCCTAAATATTTAGCGGATAATTCTTTCGTTACGTCATCCGCTGTGGGTCCAAGCCCTCCCGTTGTGATGACCATATCTGCCCCTCGTTTGAAAGCAATATCTAAACAATCCATAAAACGATCTGAATTATCCCCTACTACTGTTTGGTAAAAGACATTAAAACCTAAATCTTTGCAAACTTTTTGCAAAGTTGTGGCATTTGTATTGACAATTTCACCTAATAACAATTCTGTTCCAACATTTATAATTTCAATATTCATCTTCTCACTTCCTCGTCCTTATTGTACAACAAAAAAAAGCAAGTAACAAACGTTACTCGCAATTTTCAAATTGAGAATTGTATAATGAAGCATAAAATCCATCTCTCGCTAATAATTCATCATGATTTCCTACTTCAACAATATCTCCTTCTTTTAAAACAATGATTTTATCTGCATTTTTAATGGTTGATAATCGATGAGCAATAACAAAACTTGTTCTTCCTTCCATCAATCGATCCATTCCTTCTTGAATCAATACTTCGGTACGTGTATCAACAGAACTTGTCGCTTCATCTAAAATCAAAATTTTAGGATCCTTTAAAAAGGCTCTAGCAATCGTTAATAATTGTTTTTGTCCTTGCGAAATATTATTTGATTCTTCATTAATGATCGTATCGTAACCATGGTCTAAAGTCTGAATAAAATGGTCTACGTTTGCAATTTTAGCTGCTTCAACCACTTCTTCATGTGTGGCATCCATCTTACCGTATTTCAAGTTTTCCTCAATTGATCCACTAAATAACCAAGCATCTTGTAAAACCATTCCAAATAAAGAACGTAAATCTTTTCTTGTATAATCTTTAATATCATGACCACTAATTAAAATTTTACCTGAATTAAGTTCA
>URQL01000194.1 GCA_900550005.1 uncultured Erysipelotrichaceae bacterium | reverse complement strand
TTATAAGCAGGACATTTTTTGATAAAAGCAATGCGACGATCACTTTGAATACGAGAAACATAAGGAATTAAACGAACACCATTTTCTTGTGCTAAATGATAAGTTTCAACAAAATTCTTTCTTTCAATCGGGTAATAAACAACATCTACTTTTTCCTTAATTGCTTGTAAACATTGTTCATAAGTAAGTGTATGAACATGAATTTCTTGAATATTTTTATATCGATTTGTTGATTTAACAAGTGGTTGTAAATTTGATCGATGATTCTTTTCTAGCCTTTTTTTATTCAACAAATCGATTCCATCTCGACGCATTGCATTTAATTCTTTAATTGAAAATTGCATTTGTTCTGGTAAATCCATTTCTAAATGATTTAAACGATAGATAGTTGATCCTAATTTAGAAAGTTGTTGTTGAATTCTTACGTGTTCTAAAGGCTTATTTAACGCTTTTTCAATAAGGGTCGAACTGGTCACATGGACACATTCATCTTGATAGTGTATTTCTAAATGCATAGGTTGATTGATTTTACCATAAACTTTAAAGTTTAATGGGAGATGGATTTGTTCTTTTTCATAAGTTTTTTTCATATCGTGGAGTAAATCAATCGATAAAGTCTTATAAACTTTCGTTTTTTCTTTTACTTCAAGATTAAATTCAACACCAACAATTTCATTTTGATGAGCTTGATTTACAAGATGATTTTTTATATAAAGTTTATTTACAGTTCTTCCTAAATCTTCAAGTCCAAAACGAATCCCATCTTCTTGTTTTAATGTATCACTCAATTTAATATAGGCCATTTTTTTCTTTTTATCATAAGATGCCACTTCACCAATAACATAACCACGATGGCCAGGAAAATCATTGGTAATTAAATCATTTTCTTTAAATGCATGGCCTAAAGAAGAACCACGATCAAACATGGTACTCATTTCTCTTTTTTCTTTTGTTAGATCTGGTAATTGATGATCATTTAAGTAAGCATCGATTGCTTTACGATAAGCTTTAACAACAGCACTTACATATTCTGGCTTTTTCATACGTCCTTCAATTTTAAAAGAAGTTACACCTGCATCAATAAATTCACCAATATGATCAATTGTACAAATATCTTTAGCTGAAAGCAAATAAGATGGATACGTATTTAAACGTTCTTTGTCACTATGAAGTTTATAGCGTAAACGACATGGTTGTGCACATTTTCCACGATTCCCACTTCGTTTACCAATCATTGAAGACATTAAACATTGTCCAGAATAACACATACATAATGCTCCATGAACAAAAGCTTCGATTTCTAAGTTGGTATTCTCACAGATTAAGCGGATTTCTTCTAATGTATTTTCACGTGCTAAAACAACACGTTTTACACCTTGTGTTTCTAATGCTTTAACCCCTGCTAAAGAATGAATACTTGCTTGCGTAGAAGCATGGATAGCAAAATCAGGATAGCGTTCATGAATAAGATGCATTAAGCCTAAATCTTGAACAAGGATTGCATCCACTTGGATCGTGTAAAGAAAATCAATATACGCCATTAATTCTTCAAATTCATCATCATAAAACAAAGTGTTAACTGTAACATAAATTTTAACATTACGTAAATGAGCATAAGCAACGGCTTCCATTAAATCTTCATTAGAAAAATTGTGAGCAAAAGCACGGGCATTGAATAAAGTTCCCCCTAAATAAATAGCATTTGCTCCATTTTGGACAGCTGCTTTTAGTGATTCAAAATCACCGGCTGGTGCAAGTAATTCTATATTTCTCATAACGCTTTAACAAGTAAATAACACATTTTTGCTGAAGATTCACTGGCTTTTTTTAAATATTCATCAAATTGAATGTTATTTTCTCCTTTACCATAAATATCGCTTAATGAACGTGTAATAATAAAAGGAACATGATAATTAAAACAAACTTGAGCAATGGCTGTTGATTCCATTTCTGCACACATGGCTTGAGGAAAATGTTTTTGAATCGCTTCTACATGATGTGTCTTAGAAACAAACGTATCACCTGAAACAATTAGCCCTAAATGATAATTGATTTCTTCTTTTTCCAAAATTGATTTTGTTAAATTAATTAAACATTTATCTGCTTCATAATAAAGAGGACTTTGTGCCATTTGTCCATATTCGTATCCAAAAGAAGTAACATCCACGTCATGATAAGCTGTTTTTGTTGAAATCACAACATCTCCTACTTCTTCATTTAATTGTAACCCTCCTGCACTACCAATATTAATTAAGTAATCAACAGGAAATTGTTCTAACAATAAAGTTGCTGACATTGCAGCGTTGACTTTACCTATTCCACCTTGTACAATTACGCAATCTTTTTGATCTATTTTTCCTAAATAAAAACGATAATTTAATTTTTCTACGGTTTCTTTTAAGTCCAAATAACGCAATAAAGCTTGGACTTCTTCTTCCATAGCACCTATGATTCCAATCATACTCTTACCTCCATCCTTATTTTTTTACTACAAAAAGTACACGATCATCTTGATCATTATATTCTTTAAAATCACTATACAATTCAATATGTTTAAATCCAGCTTCTTTTAGCCATGTTTTATAGGATTCTACAGAATAAGTTTGTTGATAATGGTCCTCATCAACATGATCATTGTTTTCAAAATCATCAATAATGACATGGTGATGAATTTTTCCTTCACCTTCTTTATTTACAGTCCATTTAAAATAAAAATCTTCATCTTTATTTTCTTCAACATAATTTTTAAAAGTAACATCAATTTTATGTAAACTATGAACATCAAAGATAAAAGTACCTTCATCACTTAATGCTTCATAAACATTTGCAAAAACATGTTTTACCTTCTTTTCTTTATGGATATAGTTCAAAGAATCGCACATACATAAAATTAAATCTACAGGTTCATTGATTTGAAAATCACACATATCAATTTTACCAAGCATTAAATCAACATTAGCCTCAGATGCATTGTATTTTGCGACTTCTAACATTTCGGGTGATAAATCTGTTGCATAAACGGTTTTATTTAATGAAGATAGCTTGATGGCCATTAAACCTGTACCACAACCTAATTCTAATACCGAATCAAATTTAGCATGGTTTAAAATGAATTCTTCATAGCGATCATAGAATTCATCATCCATCAAGCTATCATAATAATATGCAAATTTAGAATAACTCATTAAAGATATTGTTCAACTTGAATACGAGGTAAATCTCCCCATAATTTTTCTAAATTATAAGCACCTCGTTCTTCTTCTTCAAAAATGTGTACAACAACATCACCATAATCCATTAAGATCCATTTACTATCACGTAAACCTTCAATATGTTTTACTTCATAACCTGCTTTATCCATTTGTTCTTCAACACTATCTCTTAGTGCTTGCATTAATCTTTCATTTGTTCCTGTACATAAAATAAATGTATCAAAAATAGGACTAGCTTGTTGCATATCAATGGCAACGATATTTTTTCCTAGTTTATCACTTAATGCTTTAACAATAATTTCAATTTTATCCACAATAATCCTCCTCTACAAATTTTTTATAAACTTCAAAAAAGATAGGATCAATACTTCTTCCTTTTTTGATAGAAAAATCATAAAAATCTTTTAATGAATACTTGAATCCTTCAACAATATTTTCATTACACATTGCAATTTCTTTGCTTGAATCAAATCCTCTTGTTGGTTCATACTTAT
>URQL01000193.1 GCA_900550005.1 uncultured Erysipelotrichaceae bacterium | reverse complement strand
CCTAAAATATGTGAAATATCAACTTCATGTTTATTTACCTAAGGATTATTTTACTTCCTCTAAAAACTATCCAGTATTATATATGTTTGATGGACATAATTTATTTTTTGATGAAGATGCAACTTTCGGTAGTGCTTGGAAGATGAATGATTATTTAGATCAAATCAATGGAAATCTAATTGTGGTAGGAATTGAATGCAATCATGAAGGAAATCAAAGATTAATTGAATTTTCGCCCTATGCATGGAAAAATGATTACTTTTGTGTGGATCGACCTTTAGGAAAAGTTTTTATGCAATGGATTGTAGAGGAACTCAAACCAGCGATCGATCAAAAATACCGTACCCAACCCCAAAAAGAAACGAATGGAATAGGGGGCAGTTCAATGGGTGGATTGATGGCTATGTATGGTGCTTTAAGCTATCCTGAAATATTTAGTAAAGCAGCCTGTTTATCAAGTTCCTTTAGCTTTTGCGAAAAAGAACTGATCCAATTGATTGAACAACATTCCTCTTACAAGAATTCAAAGTTTTATATGGATTTTGGCAGTGAAGAAAGTAGAAGCAAAAAAGGCTTAGCCTACATGACCAAACTACATTTAGACTTAGCCCATCTATTAATGCAAAAAGAGGCATTATGCTATCCAAATATGATCGTGAATGGAAAACACAACGAACAAACTTGGTCAAAACAAGTTCCTGTTTTTTTAGAATATTTATACAAAATAAAATAGGTCGAAAATTAAAATGTAACCTGTAAGGTGGACTCTCAAAAAAAGAGAGACTTACTTTATAGGTTTTTATTATGCCTTGATGTATAATATAAGGAAGTGGTGATAAAAATGTCAAAAATTTTATTTACAGATGCTCAAATAAAAAAGTTAACTAAAAATAAATGGATTAAAAATATAACTAATAAAGGAATTACATATACTAACGAATTTAAATATAAATTAGTTAAAGAATGTGAAAACTATAAAAAATTCCCTCAAGATGTTTTTAGAGAATGTGGTATAGATCCAGAAATTGTTGGAATTATAAGAATTCAAAATTGTGCTTATAGATGGAGAAAACAAATAAATTCTACAGGAGAAATAGTTGATACTAGGACAACAAATTCTGGAAATACACTAAAAAGAGAACTTTCTGACAAAGAAAAACTTAAACGAGCTGAAGATAGGATAAAATTACTTGAAGCAGAAAATGAATTATTAAAAAAAAACGAACTGATAGAAATGGGAATTTTAACAGATTTCAAATCAATATTAAATTTGAAACAATAAAATATGTCAATGATAAATATGAATTAAAAGGAATGACTTCCTATTTATGCAAATGTATTGGTGTTTCTAAATCAGGATATTACAATTATCTAAAAAATGAAAATAAAAGAATTGAAAGAGATAATAAAGACCAAAAGGATTTTGATCTAATCTTAAAAGCATACAAATTTAAAAAACGTAAAAAAGGTGCTAGACAAATAAGACAGGCCAATCCTTCTAGAAGAATAATGAAAGCAACACAAGAACATACTACATGTGAAAATATTATTAATCGAGTATTTAAAACTGGAATACCCTATAATGTACTTTTAACCGATATTACTTATGTGTTTTATGGAGATAATAAGAAATGTTATTTATCTACTATAAAAGATGCAGAAACTAATGAAATACTTGCTTATTATATAAGTGAAAATATGACATTAGATATTTCATTAGAAACAGTAAAAAAACTACATCGTAAGAAAAATATAATAATACACTCAGATCAAGGAGTTCATTATACAAGCCCCAAATTTCATAATTTATTAAAAAAATATAATATTCAACAATCTATGTCTAGAAGAGGTAATTGTTGGGATAATGCTCCACAAGAATCTTATTTTGACCATATGAAAGATGAATTAAATTTAGATACTTGTTTTACATTTAGAGATGTATGCAACGAAATAAAAGATTATATTGAATATTACAATAATTATAGATATCAATGGAATTTAAAAAAGATGACTCCTGTACAATACAGAAATCATCTATTTGCATCCATTGTTTAAATTCTCTCTTTTTTTTATTATTTAACGATGATTGTTCCTTCTTTAGGTCCACCAGCAGCATTTGATTCATCTGTATCAATATGCATTGCAGTAGCATAGTTTTTGCTTACACGACAAACTACGTCACCAAATACTAAAGAACGACCGTTTGTTTCCACTTCAACGCTAACGATTTGTTTATCTTGTACACCAAATTTAGCAGCATCTTCTTCAGTCATATGGATATGTCTTTTAGCTGCGATAACCCCATCAGGAATTTCAATTTCACCTGCAGGTCCAACTAATTTACATCCAGAAGTTCCTTCTAAATCACCTGATTCACGAACTTGAGCAACTAATCCTAAAGAACGTGCATCTGTTAATGATAATTCAACTTGTGTATGATTTCTAACAGGTCCTAAAATACTAACTCTTTGCATTGTTCCTTTAGGTCCTACAACTGCAACTCTTTCTTCACAAGCAAATTGACCTGGTTGAGAAAGATCTTTTTTCTTAGTTAATTGATATCCTTCACCAAATAATGCAACTAAGTCACTTTCACTTAAATGAACATGTCTTGCTGATGTTTCTACAATAATTTTTTCTGCCATTTTAAATCTCTCCTTTTTACATGTCTATTTTACTCCTTTTTATTGTTTATGCAATGTTTTTTGAAAAAATGATAAAATTTTTTTACACATTTTAATAAAAACTTATTAAAATACGAAAAAGCAAAGAAATATAACTTTATTTTATTAAGCTGATAATTAATTTTTTAAAGTTAATTCAAAAAGGTGTCATAATAAAATAAAGTTAAACTGATAAAATGTATTTAAATAAATACAATTTCAAAATATATTTGTATAAAATACAAATATTTTAGATATCTTTACAAAAATAGAAAAATAGTGTACACTCTTTTTAATAAAAAAATCAAAGGAGGAATTAATATGCAAGAAGGGCATCCTAAATTGGGATTATATGATCCATCATATGAACATGATAACTGTGGAATTGGAGCCGTTGTTAATATTAAAGGTGAAAAAAGTCATTATACCGTTGATTCGGCATTAAAAATCGTTGAAAACTTAGAGCACCGTGCAGGAAAAGATGCTTTAGGACAAACTGGGGATGGGGTAGGTATTTTACTACAAATTCCGCACCTTTTCTTTAAAAAAGTCATTAAATCATTTGTACTCCCACAAATGTGTGATTATGGAGTAGGGATGTTTTTTTTCCCTAGTGATGAATTAAGTCATAATCAAGCTAAAAAAATGTTTGAATTTATTATTCAAAAAGAAGGATTAGAACTTCTTGGCTGGCGTGAAGTGCCAATTCAAAAAGAAGTATTAGGAAAAAAAGCTTTAGATTGCCTTCCTTCGATTTGGCAAGCTTTCATTAAAAAACCAGAAGAATGTAAACAAGGACTTGATTTTGATCGCCGTCTTTACTATGCTCGTCGTATTTTTGAACAAAGTAATGAAAATACTTATGTTTGTTCCCTTTCAAGTCGTACGATCGTTTATAAAGGTATGTTTTTAGTCGGACAGCTTCGTTCATTCTTTTTAGATTTACAAGATCAAGATTTTATTTCAGCGATTGCTTTAGTTCATTCACGTTTTAGTACGAATACTTTTCCAAGTTGGCAAAGAGCACATCCAAATCGTTTTATTGTCCATA
>URQL01000192.1 GCA_900550005.1 uncultured Erysipelotrichaceae bacterium | reverse complement strand
AAAAAATGAAGAACAAAGTTATGGGTTAATGATTTTAGACATAGACTACTTTAAAAATATCAATGATACTTATGGCCATCCTTTTGGCAACGATGTTTTAATCCAACTAGCCAATTTATTAGAACATTTCACACAAATAAAACACGATGTTATTCGTATGGGTGGAGATGAATTTATTCTATTTTTCAAAGATATCCAACTCGATATTTTTGAAAAAGTATGTAACCAACTTCATTCTACGATTCAAACGACCCACTTTAAAAAACAACATATCACCGCAAGTATTGGTGGTTATTTTAATCAATAGCTTTTAGATTTCCAACAGATCTTTAAGGTTGCCAATAAGGCTTTATACAATTTGAAAACAGCAGGGCGTAATCACTATTCTATTCTAAAATAAAAAATAACAGATTCTTGATTGTAGAATCTGTTATTTTTTTAGTTGTTATCACTAGAAGGTAAACCATATTTTTCAAAATATTTATCATAAATCGATCCAATAATATTTTGACATGTTGCTCCTGAACTTTCTCTAGGAACGATACAGCTTGATGCAATACGAGGCGATTCATAAGGTGCAAAAGCAATTAAAGCTTTATTTGGGTAGTCTACTCCATATTCATCAAATTTTTCTGCTGTACCTGATTTAGCAGCTAAAACATAGTTATTTTTCTTAATCCCAGTTAAAATTCCAGAACTGTCATTAACACCTGTCCAAAATCCTAAACGAATCCTATCAAAAGCAGTTTGATATTCTTCAGATAAATCATCGATCACTTTAGGTGAATTTGTATAAACCGTTGATCTTTGGTTATTCGAATAGGTATACGCTTCTTTAACAATATGGGGTTCCATTCGTTTTCCGCCATTTGCAATAGTTGAAACATAAACTGCCATTTGCATTGGTGTATACGTATAATATTGACCAATTACCGCATCCAAAATATTCCCTGATTGTGGATTTGTATAACCACCTTGTACTCCACGTTCTTCATATGGAACATCTAATCCTGTCTCAACACCAAGACCAAGTTCACCAAACCCATTTTGTAATTTTGTAAAAGCAGTAGGATCAATATTTAACGGTCCATTTTTAATATATGTTCCTCCACCTAGGGCAATTCCTAATTTAAACATAAATACGTTGGAAGATTTCGCTAAAGCATGAACTTCATCTAAAGGACCCATTGCTGATTTTGTCCATGAAGCTTTAACACTTGTCCCTTGAATATACAAAGGTTCATCATAAATCGTTTCTCCAGCTGAATAAATCCCATATTAAAAGCAGTATAAACTGTTGCCCCTTTAACAGAAGAACCAAATTCATGCCCTTCTAAATACGTTCCACTATCATAATCATAGATTTCACCTGTTTCACGATTGAGAAGTTTTCCAACCATAGCTAGAACTTCACCTGTGTTGGGATCCATTAAAACAAAATAAGCACGATCAACATACTTGTTATCTGCTTTTGCAGCTGATGATTTTAAATTTGCTTCCAATAATTGACTGATATATTGTTGTAATTCCCAATCAATAGAAAGTTGTAAATCATATCCCTTATTACCTTGAGTTAAAGTCGTTAATACAGGATTTCCATTTTCATCATAACCAATTGAATAGGTTGAACTATTTCCTTTTAATAAAGATTCATATTGTTGTTCTAAACCTGAAGTTCCAACTCTTGAATTTAATTGGTAATCCAAAGCAAGTAACGTATTTGATGTACTTTCAGGTAACCCTTGTGTTTTTGAGGATACACTACCAAACACGGATTTTAATAAAGTTCCATAAGGATAAACACGATTGTAATCATGAGAATAAGTAAATCCTCTTAATAATGTTGAATTTTCACCAATAAACGCAATATCTTGTGCACTGGCATTTTCAATAATAACATTACCACCATTAACATCTTTATTCATCAAAGTATAAACATAAGCCGTTTTTAAATCCATGTCCGCATTATTTTGATAAGCTGTGGTGATTATATCTTTAGTAATACGTTCTAATTTTAAATTATAAATTTGTTGATCATCAATATCTCCTGCTTGATATTGACTCCATTCTTCATCACTGATTAACTTTTTAGCTTCATCGGCAAAGTCACGGATATACATATCCTGTAAATCACGAATAGTTAAATCATCTGTACTTACATTAAAATGACCAGCTATGATTTTAGCCATAGCGATTTCTTCATCCTCTTTTATATTTCGTGGTGCATAATACATAATAACATTTGTGGCTTCACTTTTAACAAGTAAAGTCCCATTGCGATCATAAATTTGTCCACGCGGAACATCTTGTGTCTTTGAAGTCGTTTGATAAGTGACTAACTTTGCATCATAATAATCTTTATTCGATATTTGTAAATAAAAAAGACGAAAGGCAACCATTCCAATCATAATAACAATGAAAGACATTAATCCTACCATCCTTTTCATTGTACTACTTTCTCTTTTTTTTCTTTCTCTTACTTTTTCATCATTTCTACCTTGAAAATAATAAGTTCCTTTAAAATGTGTCTCTTTATTTTTCTTAAACAACCTTTTCACCCCTTTAAAAGTATAATCGCTAATTGTATAAATAAAATGTGATTTTAAACAAGAATTACATTCTCAATTCTTTTTGAATTCTTCTCATCATTTGCGTTTTAGCATAATACATTTCAGAAAGTAAATATTCTAAAGCATCGAATTGTCCTTCATTAAACTTATTACGTGAGCGATGATTTTCTTTTTTCATACGACGAAGTTCAAACTTAATATTCTTTTCAATTTCTTCATAGTCACCTTGATATAAAGAAAGTTGCTCACGATAATTTTCAATCACTTGTTGATATCCTTCAAAATAATAACCACGATTACGACGTCCATAATTAATTGAATCAATCACTTTAGTCATATAATCACGTATTGAATGAACTACACCATGAGAATAAGAAGAATAAGGTTTATCAATGGGTCTTTTACCAAAAGCACGATCAATACCATCTGCAAAAGCATCCCCCATTTTATCATAGCCATTATTTTTTAAAGAGTAATCAATATTTTCTTTAATCGATGATGCTGTCGTATCAACTAGATCAATTAATTCATCAACAAAATCATTATTCTTATTACTCATTATTCATTCCCCTTTTCATAAATCGTGCCTTCTTTAACTAATCCTTCTTTTTTAAGCATCGTTTCTAAAACCGACATGTCACTTGAAATATCCATGATTTCATCATCACATAAAGTATCTGATAAAGTATCTAAGGCTTGATTAACTAAATAAACGGTTTTGATCAGTTGTGATTCAACTTGACTAAAATCAGGATCAAATTGATTTGTTTTTGACAAACGAACATAACGACGTAAAATTGAAATCAAACTAGGTAAATAGAAATCTTTTAATTTCGTTATTTTACTTTCTTTATCAGGATATTGATGGATAATTTGATTTAAAAATTTAAGCATTGAACTTGTATGATAAAGATCTTCTGTAATTTTAGTATGTTCAATCGCTTGATTTAACTCATCGATTTCATTTTTAAAAGTAATTAAAGAATCTTCTTCTATAGAAGTCTCTATTTCATTTGTTTCTTCTTGAACTTCAAGATGCATGATTTTATCGCAGATAAATTCATATGTATCTTTAAATTGTGAAGCAAAATCTTTAACTTTTGCTATTTTTTCTTGATCATAATAAACATCTAATTCATCAAATGTCATTGCTTGATTTGATTTTATAATAATATGTTCATTTAATTGTAATTCTTTATTATTTGA
>URQL01000191.1 GCA_900550005.1 uncultured Erysipelotrichaceae bacterium | reverse complement strand
TTAAACAACATATCAAGCCCATGTTATCGGTAGGGGATTTTGATTCTTTAACGAATGCTCAAATTTTAAAAGAAGTAAAAAAAATCAGTCTTCCTACTCATAAAGATGATACGGACAGTGCAATAGCGATTGAATATCTTATTGAAAAAGGGTATAATGATATCACATTGTATGGTGTAACAGGGGGAAGATTAGATCATTTTTTAGCGGTTTGTACGTTATTATCCAAGTATCGTGATGCTAAATTGACGATTATTGATGAACAAAATAAAATGTATCTTCTTAAAGAAGGTGTACATAAAATTCAAAAAGGGGATTATCAATATATTTCGTTTTTTGCTTTAACGAAAGCAAATTTAACGATTGAGGGATGCGCCTATCCACTTGATCATTATGATTTAATGTATAATGATCCTCTATGTGTATCCAATGAGATTCTATTAAAAGAATGTACCATCACAACTTCAAATGATATTTATGTTATACAATCAAGAAATAAGAAAGGAAATGAATCATGGCAACAAAAGTAGAAAAACGTAATAAACGTCGTGAACAAACACGTGAAGAATTTGAACCAAAAAAAGATAAAAAGGAAATTATGTCAAAATCAGATCATATTAAATGGATGTTATTTGCAATTACCCTTTTATGTCTTTGGATTTTAGCTAAATTTTCAGCTTAATAAAAGTAGTCTTATAAAAAAGACTATTTTTTATTTTAGATAACATTTTTTTGTACCGTTTACATTTAGAATGTGATAGAATAGAGTACGTAAGATTTAGGAGGAATTTTTAATGGAAAAATTTTTAGTTATTGATGTTGGGGGAACTGGAATCAAATATGCAATTATGGATGAAAAAGGAAATTTTTTATCTGAAGGACAAACACCTACGCCAAAAGAAAGTTTAGATGTTTTCTTAGAAACATTAGACACTGTTGTTTTACCAGTTAAAGATGAAGTTGTAGGAATTGCAATGAGTATGCCTGGTAAAATTGATAATAAAACAGGATATATGTATACAGGTGGGGCATTAAGTTATATTTATAATATTGCTTTAGGAGAAATTTTAAATGAACGTTATCATTTACCTGTAACAATTGAAAATGATGCTAAATGTGCTGCAAATGCGGAAATGTGGTTAGGAAATTTAGCTGACGTTAATAGTGGCATGGTTATTATTTTAGGAACAGGGATCGGTGGAGGAATTGTTATCGATCGTAAAATCTGGCGTGGATTTAAAGGATCTGCTGGAGAAATTTCTAACTTACCTACACAATATAAAGATTTATATGGTAAAGGAAATAGTTGGGCTTCAATTAATGGTTATTTAGGTTTAACAAGACCTTACGAAGCTAAAAAAGGCTTAGAAAAAGGAAGTGTAAATGGTAAAATTTTCTTTGAAGCTTATCATAATGGAGATGCAGATGCTAAAGTTGTATTTGATGAATATATCGCTACATTAACAGCTGGAATCGTTTCTTTACAAACTGTATTAGATGTTGAAAAATACTGTATCGGTGGTGGAATCAGTGCACAAAATGTTCTAATTGAAGCTACACAAAAAGCTATTGATGAATATTTTGAAAGAAATCCTTATACGCCTTTAAATAAACCACAAATCGATCGTTGTAAATTCTTAAATGGAGCAAATTTAGTTGGTGCTTTAAATAATTTCTTTACAAATGCAAACAGATAAAAAACTTCCCGCGGGAAGTTTTTTTAAATATAGATACAAATGGCAATAAAATGAAAGAATGTTCCAATCATAATAAAAATATGAAAAAGTTCGTGAAATCCAAAACGAAATGTAAAATTAGGCTTTTTGATTATATAAATGATTGCTCCGATCGTATAACTGATGCCACCTAATGTAATAAGACAGGTGCACATGGAACTCATTGCTTTTAAAATAGAAACATCAAAGAGAATGGACCAACCTAATCCTAAATAAAATAGAGTAGACAAAAAGCGAGGAGCATTCATCCAGAACATCTTAATAACAATTCCTAGAATGGCTATGGCCCATATCACCGCTAGAAAGAGGGTTGGATCTTTCATATAATGAATACAAATCGGTGTGTAGGTACCGACAATCAAAATATAAATCATAGAATGATCTAATTTTCTAAGTCTTAGTTTATTTGGACTATCGTTTTTGGCATAGTGATAAATACTACTGGCACTATACAGGCAAATCATAGATAGACCGAAAATAAATACAGATAGAATCGATCCGAGAGATTTATGTTCAAGAACTTGTATTGTACAAACAAGTATTGTTGCGAAAATGGCAAAAATGGCTCCAATAAAATGAGTAAGAAAACTAATTGGGTCTTGGGCTTTATTATAAAATTTCATAATTATCCTCCTTATATTATGTAGTATTGATAACTACTTCATATAGGTATTATACTACCATAAATGCAAGTGTCAATTAAAATATTGATTTTTTAAATTAGATAAGGTAGAATGAAAAACAGGAGTGATCGATATGACAAGAAATTTTGAAGAAATTGTTTCCTCATCAATGGATCGTTCAAATATTTGTTCTTCAGATATCCCTAGTCTTGACTTATATATTGACCAAATCATTACCTTATTAGAAGAAAAATTAGCGGATAATAAGCGTAGTGATAAAGATAAGATCCTTACGAAAACCATGGTAAATAATTATTCAAAACAGGGAGTTATCCAATCTATTAAAGGGAAAAAATATTCTAAGAACCATATTTTAGAGATGCTGATGGTTTATTCAATGAAAAATACTTTATCTATTGATGAGATAAAAAGAGTGCTTGAACCATTATATCAAGAAGATAAAGTGGGTCAACTATCTACTTTATATGATCAATTTATTGAATTGAAACAAACACATAAACAAGATATGGCAGATATGATTCAAAAAGTATTTGAAAATGAAGATTTTAATTTTGAACAAGATGAAGATCGTTTGGTAATTTTACTTTGTTTATGTGCTTTATCTGAATTTTATAAAGTGATTGCTCAACAACTGATTGATGAATATTATCCAACGAAGAAATCAAAATAAGTGAGAACTTATTTTGATTTTTTTTATAAAGTTGAAAATATTTTTAAAACTTTAGCACTCAATACTTGACAGTGCTAAATAATATGCTATAATGTATTTAGCACTTGGAGATAGATAGTGCTAAGGGGTGAATGCGATGGATATAGAAAAAATGACGCATAAGATGCAAGAAGGCTTACAAAAATCGTTTGAGTATGCTTTAAACTCTTCGAACCAAATTGTTGATGTTTGGCACTTGCTTAAAGTATTATTAGATGACGAGTCAGGTATGTTTAAACGGGTGGTTGAAAAGTTGCAACTTGATAAGTCAAAAATAAATCATTATTTAGAAGATCAAATTGAACGTTTGCCAAAGGTTCAAACAAGTGAAGAAAACATGCGTATCTCCTATGATTTAAATGCATTGATTCAAGGAGCTACTAAAGTTCAAAATCAATTGAAAGATGAATTTTTATCCGTAGAACATATTCTTATCGCTTTGTTTGACTTGAATAGTACAAGTGTTAAAGCTTTTATTCAAGCAATGAACTTAGATAAAGCAAGTACACTTAAAGTAATTAAAGAAATTAGAGGAGGGAACACTGTGAATAATCAAAATCCTGAAAACCAATATGAAGTTTTAGAAAAATATGGTCGTGATCTTACAAAGGATGTTAAAGAAGGTAAAATTGATGCGATTATTGGTCGTGACGAAGAAATTCGCCGTGTTATTCAAATATTAAGTCGTAAGACAAAAAAT
>URQL01000190.1 GCA_900550005.1 uncultured Erysipelotrichaceae bacterium | reverse complement strand
TTTCTGTTTTGGCGGTAAGATTTCTATTTCTTCTTCTGGAATTGTTAATTTGTATTTTTTTCTTGTCTTTTTTAAAAATTCATTAAAAATAATATTTTTAAAAATCATTTCCATGTATTTTCGCTCCTTATAATTTTTATTTAGTTTAAATTATTATAAGTATAACATAATTTTTTGAATAACGAAAAAAACAATACGCTAAGGTATTGTTTGGTTATGTTTAGTTATTTTTTTCCTTCACCAGGATCCATATAATGGATATCTATATTATTATAGTAAACACAACTTTCTTCATGAATACCATCATATCCACAATTTTTATCATGTTTATGGTTCATTACGTTAATATTCGTCAAAGTTAAAGCAAATGCTATAATAAGTGTAAATATAAAACTTTTTTTCATAAAAATCTCCTATTTCTTTTTTAATAATGTTATTATTGCTGAACAAACTTCATCAGATGGATTGATATTTTCAATTGTTTTTATGAGTTCCATTTGTGAAAGGGATAATTGTTTTTTGTTAGGTTCAATGTCAAATTTACTTATAGGAATATCATAAACCTTATTTGCTAAATACAAAGTATAGACATTCGGTGTTGATTTTCCTCTTTCAATATTTGAGATATGTTGTTTACTAGAATTTATTTATGCTCCAAAATCTTCTTGGTTCATGCAATATAATTCTCGGATTTTCTTTATTTCCTTTCCCAATAATGAAGAAAATTCGCTTTCTGATAGTAGTTTTATATTTTTATCAAAGTTTTTCATGATAATCACCACTGAAAATATACTATATTACGAGCTTCTTAAAAATAGATATCCAATAAACAAATAATAATATTGTTGAAAATCCATATATGTGGATTTTTAACATGAATAAGTAAAAAATTAAATTTTACTTTATTATGAAAAATTTCTTTATTTTCAAATCATTTTATAAAATATTAATCAAAATGGTTAAATATTCGTACTTTTTTATAATAATCAAATGAAAATTATCTATTCAGTCGAATTTGCAATAAAACGCTTCCAATGATATTTTATAAGTACAGATTAACATTTATCATTGTTGATCATCACTAAATGATTAAAGTAGTTTTATTTAATCTGTAAATTATCATAATTATTAGTTATTTAATTACTAAATGATTAATAATTGTTTGAAGGAGAGTGATAGCTTTATTAAATTATTTTTTCAAATTTATTATTGCAAATTGGTATTTAATCAGTTTTCAATAAAAGTTACACCGTAACTAATCTCGGTATAATAAGATTGGTAGAAAGGAAAAGGTATAATATAAAATGTTAAAGTATATTATGCTATGGGAAAAAGTATGAATAAAAAATTGTTATCAATTTACTTATCTTTTGTATGTGTATTTTGTGGAATTACACCAGTGTCTGCAAAGCAAATAAATCCTAGTGATGATGATTTAGACAATATTACTACAGAGACAGAAGAGATTGATTTAAATTCAAGTGAAGTAATTGTCTATGATGAAAACGGAGAAGTTGTTGTTAATACATTATCTGCTGAACCAAGAGATATTTCAGGTGTTAGTAGAGTAATAGCAAGTGGACATAAAGAAAACTCATTCATTGGATGGCACCCAGCTTTTTCTGCAGGATATTATGATGGGTATTATTTATCTTCGACACAAAGTACTACTTATACTACATCAGTAGAATTTTTAGTTAACCAATATTTTAGTGTTACATTTTCAATACAAGCCAGTGGTGGTTCAGGTGGAACATTTTATAAGGCAGATTCAAGTATAATTACTAAATTAGCAATGTATTCAACTTACGATTATGTAGTTTATCGTACTGACATGTATGATAATTATACAGGAAATTATGTCGGATCAAAAGATTGGACTAAAATTACAAAAACTGGTGTTGATAGATATGTAGCTGAATATTATAAAAACCATTAATAATGAAAAAAATAATATTTATTTGTTTGTTGACTTTTAGTATGTTGTTTTCATCAGGATGTCAAAAAAGTAATATTATCAATAGTCCAATCAGTGAATTTAATTTAAAGACACTTAGTGAAAGTAATCGAATGTATCGAGATGATGTTCCTATCTTAACCTTATTAGAAAATAATCAAGATACGATCATTACAGTGATGTTTATGTATAATGATTTATCGAAGTGTAAATTTTACCATTTAGATAATCAAGTGGGTTATCAAATCCTAAAAGAAGGTAATGTATTGTATTTACAAAATAATGAAAAGTGTTTTAAAATTCATGAAGATGGATCACTCACTTTAGAAGATCATCGAAATAACTATGAGATTATTAATCCAATTGAATCCACAAATTATAAAGGTTTTTGTTTTAATCGAGATTGTAGTATTGATGAAAAGGATGAAGCGTATGCAACAGATCCTGAAGTTATTTTACCAATTACAGGCTATTTTGATTATAAGGATTATGAGATGGTTTCATTTACAAGACTATGTGGGTATTCATTTTAAAGGTGTAAATTCTAAAAATACGACTAGAAATGAACCTACTTATTCAGCTTCCTTTAAGTCAACGATTCATTATACAACTTCTTGGAAATTCACATCTTATTCTGGATCAGCAACATTATTTAATATAACAAAAAGTTATAATATAAATAATGCGTCACTATGGGCAAGATTTAATTATACTGGAATGAGTCAAACATCAAATGGAATATTTACTCAAATTAATGATTCTATGACTCATCAATACTAATATTAAGTAGCATAAAATGTGATGTAAATCACATTTTATGTTTTTATAATTGTATTTATTAAAAAATAATTAAAATAATATATTGTAATATAAGCGCATTGTGGTAATATAGAAATATAGAAACCGGTTACTATTTATATTGAATAATAGAGTTTGTGGAGGTGATAATGATGTTATCAATTAATAAGATTAAAATTCAGTATGGTAATGATTTAATAGTAGAAGAAAGTGATTTAGTATTTCCTAAAGGAACAATTACTGCTTTAATTGGAGAAAGTGGTAGTGGAAAAACAAGTTTGTTGAATGAAATCGTTAGAAGAATAGAAAAAGATAATGAATTAAATTTTTCTTATATCATGCAAGATTTACAATTGATTGATGATATGAGCTGTTTTGATCATATGGATTTAATTTCTAAAAATTATGGATTAGAGCTAACAAATGAGCAAAGAGAATCTATTTTAAACAGGGTGCAATTAAAAATAACTAAAAATACTTACCCTAATCAATTGTCAGGTGGACAAAGACAACGTTTTTTATTGGCTCTTAGTTTGGTGAAAAAAAGTGAAATTATGGTTCTTGATGAAATTACTTCATCATTAGACGAAGTCAATACCAAAATAGTACTATCTATTTTAAAAGAAATGGCTAGTGAGGGTAAAATTGTCATTATTTCTTCACATAATAAAGAATTTTTTCAAGAAGCTGATCGTATTTATGAGATTAAAGAGAGTAAGGTTCAATTAATTAAAAATGACTCTACCATAGTAGAATTTGTAAATGTTTATTCTCCAAAAAGCAATTCAACAACTGAAATTAAGTTTATTTATCTTATTAAAATGATTTTAAGAAAAATGAAACATCAAGCTAATATTTATTATATTTACTTGTTTATTCTATCTATTATGATTGCTGTGTGTGGATGTGGATATTATGCTAGTAATCAATTTTCTGAACAAGAAAAAGCCACATTAAAATTATTTAATGATATACCTTCTTATATTTATAGATCAGAAGATGGTAGTTATTTTAGCGATGATGATGCTGGTTTTGATTTAGAACAAATAAATCAAATAAAATCTATA